>CALFXQ010000157.1 GCA_937958285.1 uncultured Fusibacter sp.
AAGGTGTGGTGCAAAAGCTATTGCCCGCGGGCTGGTTTCTTTAATAAAGTGATATCTAAGGTCAGCCTTGGACTAGCAGTACCCCAATGGTTTACGGCTATAGGTTTAAAAAGAGCCGTCCTTTATTACTTTGCCATTAACTTGTTTTTTGTTACCATGTCCACAATTATGGTTACCCTAGGTAGAATTGAGGCAATTGAACAAGTGCGCCTCTTTATTGTCTTTGGCCTTCCCTTCAAAATGCCTCAGTTGTTAGATTTAAATGTACTACCCAATGTCGTACATTTAGGTTATCGCATTTATTCAGTCATGATCAGTTCACTTTTGTTGGGTAGCCTATTAGGTATTTTTTATAAGCCCCGCACCTGGTGTGCCATTTGCCCCATCCACACATTAACAACAAAAGCAAAAAAACCTCACGTCAATTTGTGAGGTTTTTTAGTGTGCTCAGCATGAACACAATCCAATGAAGGCAAGTGTATGTTAGTGCTTTAAGCTAACCAAGTAGGGTAACATTATACGTGTAAACCCAAACTAAGCCTGGACGAATAGAAAAGGAGCGATTACATGTACAAAATTTCCAATTTATTTGACAACGACGATATCAAAACACTGGACTCGTTGGGTGCTTTTACCATTATTGAATATCAAAGAGATCTAAGCGTGATGCCCAGCGAAGCAATGGTGGCCTACTATAGCAATGCCATGAACGTCAGGCGTCGCCAGGTGGTCTGTGATTTAGGAAAGTCGAGTGTAACAGTGCAAGCCGGCGCCATGCAGTGGACAGCAGGAGATGTAAACGCTACAACGGGCATTAAAGGCGTTGGCGACCTATTCGGGAAAGCCATATTGGGAAAAGTTTCAGGCGAATCGGCCATTAAACCAGAGTATAAGGGCACAGGAACGCTCGTTCTCGAACCGACCTACAAGCACCTTATTTTAGTAGACCTAAAAGATTGGAACGACAGCATTGTGCTAGATGATGGCCTTTTCCTCGCCTGCGAGGCGAGCCTTAAATACAAAGCGGTAATGCGCTCGAACCTGTCATCGGCAGCCCTTGGAAATGAAGGCCTGTTTAATTTGGGTGTAACAGGTAGCGGCATACTGTGCCTTGAATCGAAATGCCCCAAAGAAGAGCTTGTGGTGATCGACTTGCAAGACGATGTTTTAAAGGTCGACGGCAATATGGCCATTGCTTGGAGTGGCAGTCTCAATTTCACAGTAGAACGATCTGGAAAGTCCTTAATTGGCTCAGCGGCTTCGGGCGAAGGTCTGGTCAACGTATTTAGGGGCACGGGTCGGGTGCTACTTGCGCCTGTGGGTTAAGCAATGGCTGAACTAAAAACCATGCGCCACGATGGCGATGTATATGCCTTTATCCAAGGGTTTGCAGATACCGAACAAAAGAAACAGGACAGCTATGCCCTGATTGAAATTATGGAGGACTTTACCGGTTGTCCGCCCAGAATGTGGGGACCCACTATTATTGGCTTTGGAAAGTACTACTACCAATCAGCTAAAAGTAAACAGAAGGGCGATTGGCCAATTGTGGGGTTTTCTCCACGAAAAGGTGCAATCTCACTGTATGTATACTCTGGAATGGATGAGCATGCCTACCTGTTAGAGCGGTTAGGCAAGTTCAAGATGGGAAAGGCATGTATCTATATTAAGAAGTTGTCTGATATTGACATTGAGGTCATGCGAGAGATTATGGGCGTGACTATTGATTCCTTAAAAGTACATCATCAGGTAATAGAAGGCGATACAAAAAAACAGTGACCTCAGGTCACTGTTTTTGTATTGCACATATAACCTGTAGAAAATGGCTACTCCGACTGGTTGCACGTGGTTTTTGTTAAGCCATCGCACCCATCAGCCTCTGGACACCATCCTTCCAAACTTCCTCTACGTCGGTATGAACCCCTCGGAGCTGACTCCAGGTCAACCCACTTAGCAAAGCGTAGAAGAGGTTGGCCATGGACTCCCCTTCTCCTGGCTGAATAAGACCCAGAACCTCACCATGCTTCATTATAGACATGTGGTATTGATAGGTGGCTTTTTCTAGTGCATTAGAAAGTGCCTCTACCCTAGAAGACCTTAGGCTCAACAAATTGTACTGCTGCAAAATTCTAGCCAGCCTGGGTTGATGCCTCAAGGCAGTTAAGTCAGATAAGCCAATGCTCACCAGCGTTTCTAGGAAGGCTTCGCGACTAATGGCATCAATGTCGCTTATAAAGTCTGCCTGTATTAGGGCAATAAGTTGTTCATATAGGGTCTCAAGGAGACTGTCCTTGGAGTCAAAGTGATGGTAGAGGGCAGGTTTCGAGATGCCCACGATTTTGGCTATATCGTTCATTGAGGCCTTTTCAAAGCCATTGTCGGCAAAATGTTCGAATGCAGCATTGAGAATGCGTTCATAGGTGCTCTGTGACATTTAGTGACTCCCGTCGGCCAAATGGCGCATAATTAGTTCTAAGGGACCCCTTTTAAATCTCTGGATCCAGAAGTGGGCAAACAAAACCATAATCACATAGAGCCCTAAAGACAAGCTCACTACAAAAAGGCTGCTTTGTGGTTGGAGAATATTCATGCTTTCTGCCAGTGTAAGAACCACAGCACTGTGAAACACATAATGGCTCAGGGCCATTTGACCAGATCGAATTAGACTGATCTTTATATTGTTTATAAAACCTGTGCTTGGCAGCGCAGTGCATAATTCAATGCAAATAATGATGAAGCTCACAGCCCAACTACTTGAAGCGGCCACATAAAACAACGTTGGTGGCATGGGTTTGGTCATGAGCATGGGCACATAGGGCGATTGGGGACCAACAAACTGGATGGCTATGGCTGATATGACTTCGAGAGTAATTGCCGATCCTAAGGTGAACAACAAGAGTTTGCGTCGTGGTACCACGGAGGTTAGTAGTCCGTAGCTTAGGGCCAAACCAACCAGGAGAAAAGCCATCCACGGCAAAATGGGGTGGAAGCCGTTAAAAAACAGGTGTCTGGTGAAGCCTTGAATGGTCCAAAAGTCCTTATATACAAAGGTTGCAAAATTCCAGCCCTGTGTGTAGTCCAAGGTCAGCTGGAGCGCTGAAGCGGCTAGAGCGATAACAAATGCCAAAGAAAGGAGGTACTTTGGTCTTAAATAAAGCACCGGAAGAATCAGTAGCATATAAGCCCCATAATAGTGCAAAATATCAGCTGGCCACTGGAAGACTTGGAAAAGTAGTAACCCCACAACCCAGAGGAATAGAGAGCGCTTGATTAAAGTGCTCCGATATTGTCGGCGCAGGTCTAAGCTTTCCAAGAGTCGACCCTTGGCAGTCATTAAGCCAATGCCAATGCCTGCCAGAGTCAAAAATACTGCAGCAGCACGTCCTTCTAGCAGGGCCAAAAGGCCATAGTTGGCATCGCTGGTAGAGACTTCAAAGGCTAATTTGTAATTCACCAACATCATGCCCAGTACGGCTAGGGCTCGCGCTATATCTAGTCCTTCTAATCTATTGTTCATTTCGTTCTCCATCTCTCATAGCATTCACTTACCGACCGGTAAGTAAATACTATGAGAGATGGGATGCTTTGTCAAGAAGAAAAACAGAATGCATGTGAAAGAGATAATAAAAAACACTGCATTCGTAAAAAAACTAATGGATGCTATCGGTTTGCAAAGCTCGACTTTTTAGCATTAGCGTGTTTACAATGCCCATAAGTAGCAGGATAGATACACCGCAAAAGATAAAACCGATGCGTGCCCCTAAAGCATTGGAGACAGCACCTGCAAAAAAATTGCCAAAGGGTACTGAACCGGCAAAGACAAGGGTGTAAACGCTCATAACACGACCGCGATATTTAGGGCTGAGATTCGCTTGAATCGATGTGTTGACTGAAGAAGCAAACACGATAAAGAAAAATCCCGTAACGCCAAGGGTTAAGCCGGTCAACGAGAAGTGGGGCGTCATGCCTGTCCCAATTAACAGAAAGCCTATTATGAAGGGGTATTGAAAGATGGCCTTTCTTTGGGGACCGCGTTTACTGAGAACCGCAGATAGCAGTGCACCTAAAAACGAGCCAATGCCAAAGATAGACATAACGAGCCCAAAATAAGTTTCGTCTAATAGGAGTTCTACCTTTACAAAGACAGGCAAGAGCACATTGTTGTTCATCGAAAACACGCCCACCACGGCAATGGCCAGAAGGTAGCTGATTATGTGTGGATCTTGCTTAATATAGGCGAGCCCTTCTTGAATATCTGCTGCAATTGCAACAGTACTCGCGCGTAGATCTTTATAGACTTTCTTCTCTATGGCTTCGTCGACGCGTACAAAAAAGAGGCCAATTAGAACCGCGCCATAGCTTATGGCATTGATTAAAAAGCAAGCTGCCACGCCGAATGTGGCCATCACAATACCCGCAATTGTAGGGCCAATAACCCGAGCCATATTAAAGGCCATGGAATTGAGGGAGATAGCATTCATCAGACTCTCTTTATCGACGAGATGGACCACAAGAGACTGTCGCGCAGGCATATCAAAGCTGTTGACAATACCCATCAGCACAGATAAAACGAGGATATGCCAATAGGCAATGGTTCCAGTAAAGCTCAGCAGAGTCAAGATTAAGGTGATGAGTAAGAACAAGCACTGGGTTATCATTAGCACCATGCGCTTAGGGTATCGATCCAGTAAAGCGCCGGCAAATAGAGAGAGAAACAGCACAGGTGTAAACTGACTAACGCCCACTAGGCCCAGCAAAAGTGGCGAGTTGGTGAGGCTGTAAGCAATCCAGGGCAAGGCGATATTTTGCATCCAAGTGCCAACCAACGACACGCACATGCCAATCCAATATGCCCTGAAATTGGGATAAACCAAAGATGCAAAAGGATGAGAAAGTCCTTGTGGAGGCGATTTCTTGCCGGGCTCTGTGTGGGAGGTATTTTGTGTTTTAGTCACGGTTTATCGCTCCTTCTTTGCACTTTTATGGTCAAATCCTTACATGAAATATGCGCCTTAGACCGAGGTGCCCATGGTACATTAGAGGCTGAATTGCTTAATGGTCTCTTGAAGTTGCTGTGCTTGGCTTGAGAGTTCTTCACTCGAAGCAGCAGTTTCTTCGGCGGTGGCACTGTTTTGATGAACAATCGCTGAAATTTCGCCGATGTGTATTTTTATGTTGGCCATGCTTTTGGATTGCTCAATGGCATCATTGGCAATACTGGTCACTAGTATCGAAGATTGGTCTACAGAGGTGCTAATGTTAGATAGGCTTTCAGATACGGAATCAGCCAACTGGGTGCCCAATTTTGTCTGTGTACTGGTGCTTTCGAGAATCTGCGATGTCTCTTTAGCAGACCGAGCAGCACGTTCGGCGAGCTCTCTCACGGATTGAGCAACAACAGCAAAACCTTTTCCAAGTTCCCCAGCTCGGGCAGCCTCTACCGAGGCATTTAATGCCAGAATATTCGTTTGAAAGGCAATATTGTCAATCTCCTTGATAAATTGAGACATCTGTTGGGTGGATTGATTTAATGTGTTCATGGCTTGGTGTAGCTTCTTCGCGACCTGAGCGCCTTCTTTGGCACTAGAAAGTGCGTTTTGTGTTTTAATATTGGCCTCGGCTGCATCACTCGCATTGTGGGTTGCCTGATCGGAGATCGCATGGATTGCGTTGCCGAGTTTCTCGAGGGCGGAAGTTTGCGTCGAAGCACCATTAGATAGAGAAAGGCTTGAATCGGAAACTTGTACGGCACCTGCTGATACCTGGAAAGAGGCCGTCTTAATTTTTGACAAAATCTCGCGCATATTTACAGCCATTGTATTTAGAGAGGTTGAGAGCAAGCCAATCTCGTCGGTTCTAGACTGATTAAGTTCTACACTGAGCTGGCCCTGTGCAATTTTTGTAGCAGCAGTGACCATTTGTTTTACAGGTCGATTAATGGCGCGTTGAATGTAAAGACCAATAATAAAGACTGCAACTGCAGTGAAGACCAACGAGATAATCATTCCAAATAAAAAATTATCTATAAAAGCTTGGTATTCGCTACTGATATCAAAATCGGTACCAATTACGGCAATCACCTCGCCTTGATCATTCTTTATAGGAAAATAGCTGCTGATCATGCGACCAAAATCGCCATTCTCGTAATTGCCGGGTATGGGTTTGCCTTCGCGAACGATGGATTCGTAAAGCGGCAAGTAATCCTCTTCGATGGGGGTCCCCAATGGTGTGTATAAAGGACTGTCTGGACCATAGCCATCGGCGACATAGAACCAGCTGTTGGTAGCGTCTCTTCTAGATAGGTATACAAATTTTGCGCCCGTTGCACCTTGAATGTTTTCAATATTGGTTTTTAGGGCGACATAACTAGGAAGGCCGAGTTGTGTTTCGTCGCGATATTGGTTGATTGTTTCGAGTTGCTCTTGGATTTGTGGTTCTAGATAGGTCCTCACTTGTTGCGCGCGCGATACGGCTGCGTTTTTTACCAGGTCAAACATACCGACAAAGGCCCGCACTTGCAAAAAAGAGCTGAGAATCAGTATAAGGGTGATAACGACAGCCATGAGACGAAACCCAAGACGGTTATGGATGGGCATTTGTAACCTCCAATTAAATCATTTTCGAGTGGATATTGTCTGTAATGATCCGTGAAATTCGATTTGCATAGTCATTTTACATACAATACCCAGCAATCGGGCCAAGTAACACGTGTCCATGTACTTGACACAAATACTGAAATCGTGTTATTTTAACTTTGAATGTAACTTTAACTTTTATTAAAGGTGGTGTGAAAATGAATAAAATCTCTTGCTAATCAATATGAGTTCATACAAAACATTTTTAGTGGTAATACCACTTGTTTTGTTGTGCTCTAGCAAGGGAGTCATTCATTTTATACCTGATAATAGCAGATCACAGGCCTAGAGCAACTCGTTTATTGAGGGGTGTCTTTGCTTGTACGTGCGCTTTTATGGGATACAAGATTGACTTTCTTGTGTCCTATTTTTATGCACAAAACAAGGAGGACCCTATGACAACAATACAAGTAAAAAATATGACATTTACCTATAATGGCAGCTATAACCCCGTGTTCGAAGATGTGAGCTTTAATCTCGACACCTCTTGGAAGCTAGGATTTACTGGCCGAAACGGTCGTGGTAAAACCACTTTCCTCAAGCTGCTAATGGGACAAGCAGACCAGTTAGGGCGCCTCACTGGTCGTATCGACCACAATACCGCGTGCGACTTTTTTCCATATGCTATTGCACCCGAGCAGATGACATTGCTCACCTATCAGGTAGTAGAAGCCATTAATCCTAATTATGAACATTGGCAGCTTGTGCGTGAAATGAATCTTCTTGCACTTGATGAAAGTCTTCTCTATCGGACTTTTGGATCATTGAGCCAAGGGGAGCGCACTAAAATGCAACTTGCTGTGTTGTTTTTAAAGGCGAGCCATTTTTTGCTTATAGACGAGCCCACAAATCATCTAGACATCCATGGAAGGGCACTTGTTGCCTCTTATTTAAACAGCAAGCGTGGGTTTATTTTGGTTTCCCACGACCGCGTATTTTTAGATGCCTGCGTCGATCACGTGCTTAGTATTCATAAGACGAAGATAGAGATCTTTCAGGGAAACTTTAGTACCTATTTTGCCAACAAGGCGAGACGAGATGCTTTTGAACAAGCTGAAAATGCCAAGCTCAGCGCCAGTATTCGCCTTATGGGAGAAGCGGTTAAACGGACAGCGGGCTGGTCGCATGCAGTTGAAGCCACTAAATGTGGCAATGGTCATGTAGATCGAGGCTATATTGGAGCTAAGTCAGAGAAGATGATGAAACGCGCTTTGGCAATAGAAGCACGTAGGCAAAGGGCTATTGCACAAAAGCAAACATTGCTACACGATATTGAGCATGAACATCCTTTGGAACTTAAGGCACTGGTGCCATCTGCTGCTTATCGAGGGGGATATGAATCGGCCAAGCCCCTTTTAGGTACCACTGGTTTATCTGTGACTTACGGCGACCATATTGTGCTCAAAGACGTGAGCTTTTCTGTATTTTATGGTGAACGCATCGCCATTGAAGGCAGTAATGGCAGCGGGAAATCCACATTGTTAAAGGCACTAGAAGCATCAATACCCAGCAATCTAAGTGTGAGTTATGTGAGTCAAGACACATCGCATTTAACAGAGAGCCTCAGGGCATTTGTGAGTTCAAGACAACTCGATGAAGGCCTGTTTAAATCGATGCTTCATAAATTAGACTTTAAAGTTGAGCAGTTCGATATACCCATGGCACAGTTTAGTGAAGGGCAAAAGAAAAAGGTATTGTTGGCGGCAAGTATTTGCGAACGTGCCCACCTCTATATTTGGGATGAGCCTCTCAATTACATCGATGTGATTTCAAGAATTCAAATAGAAGCGATGATCCTGGAATATGCGCCGACGCTTGTCTTTGTAGAACACGATATGGCCTTTGTCGATCGCGTGGCAACGCGTAAATTTTCACTTAGAGGGACAATCGTATAAAAAAAAATAGTTGACAAGCTGTTTCCTTTGGCGTAAGCTGTCAATAAATAATACAAAACATATATGTTTGCTATGATAAGAAGAGTAATATTTCTCAAGGTTTTAGAGAGAGCGTGCAAAGACTGCAATTGGGGTCAGGCTGAAAGCACGCTTAACTGGAGGAAATATGAAGTGCATCTTTGAGCAACCATGCCGAAGTACCTTTTGAGTATGTGTAGGCTTGGCGGGAAAGCCCGTTATCGCAGCGCTTAATCTCGTAGTTTGCCATATAGGCAAAGCTACGACGTTGGGTATCGAGAAAATCGTGATAAAATCACGTTAAACAGAGTGGAACCGCGGATATAATCTGCCTCTGAAATAGGGGCATTTATATTGGCGGTTTTTTTGTGCTTAAAAAGGAGACTAGAATGAGTTCACTGCAATATTTTGAAGGTATAGCACCAAAGTGGAATCAAGTACGTGAAACATACTTTGATGAGACGATTAAATCGGCTGTAATCGACAAGGGCATAGCTGGGCGCGTTGTCGGGGACTTCGGCGCAGGCACAGGATTTTTAAGCTTGGCCTTGTCAAAAGATGCGAAGTTCGTGTATGCCATAGACCAATCTCGAAACATGCTCAGTGAGCTGGTGGCATCTGCAAGGCAAAGAGGCATATTGAACATTCAACCAATTATTGGGACCTTTGAATCGGTCCCACTCTTCGACGAGAGTTTGGATGCAGCCTATACGAATATGGCTATGCACCATGTGGAACATCCGCTAGTTGCCATAAGGGAAATATTCCGCACATTGAAGCCAGGTGGTACGGTGCATATTTCAGATGTGGAAGCACATAATGGCTTCTGGGCACACGCTGAGATGCACGATGTATGGCTTGGATTTACGCATCAGCAATTACATGGATGGTTAATTGAGGCGGGCTTTAAGGAGGTTCAGGTCAAATCAACGGGTCTTCATTGCCAAGGGTATTCAAGTCAAGGCGAATTCACTCAAACTGGCGTACTTTTAGCCACTGCAAAAAAGGAGAAAATCTAATGAAAACACTACGAGAAAATGGGATGCAAATAGACACAAAACTTATCCACGGAGGCGTGGATGGTGATCCCAGAACGGGTGCAGTGAGCGTGCCCATTTATCAAACATCAACTTATCGCTTTACAGACCTGCACACCCATAGCGGTTATGATTACTCGCGGGCGGGCAATCCGACCCGTGAGGCCTTAGAAAAACTGATAGCAGAACTTGAAGATGGCCATGCGGGTTTTGCTTTTGCATCTGGAATGGCTGCAATTACAGCGGTTCTTATGTTACTAAAATCTGGAGACCGCCTGCTGATTAGCGACAATGTATACGGGGGCACATTTCGACTTTTAGATCAGATTTTGGTTCACCTCGGCATTGGTTTTGATATTGTGGATACCCGTGATGTGGCTGCAATTAAGAAGATGTTAACCCCTCAGGTAAAGGCCATCTTTGTAGAGACTCCGACAAACCCTCTTATGGATGTGACGGATATTCAAGCAGTAGCCCAGTTGACAAAACAACACAAGCTGTTGCTAATTGTCGACAACACCTTTATGACACCTTATTTGCAAAACCCGCTCGCATTAGGTGCAGATATTGTGGTGCATAGCGCAACCAAGTATTTGGGCGGTCACAGCGATCTAATAGCTGGATTGGCGGTAACCAATAGCCCCGAAATTTCGGGTAAGCTCTATTTGATTCAAAAGTCTACCGGTGGCATTCTCAATCCCTTTGATGCGTGGCTCCTGATTAGAGGCATAAAGACATTGTCGGTACGTCTTGAACGCCATCAAAAAAATGCCCATCAGCTTGCCCATTACCTAAAGGAACATCCTGCAGTCGAAAGGGTATACTATCCAGGCTTTGAAGAGCACCCCGGTTATGCAGTACAAAGTACTCAGGCACGCGGATATGGTGCCATGTTGTCCTTTGTCGTTAAGCCGACATACGATCTCAATGCCTTTGTAAAGGCACTTTCTGTCATTACATTTGGCGAGAGTCTTGGTGGCGTGGAATCGCTCATGACCCATCCTGCGACAATGACACACGGTGCCATACCCAAGGCGATGCGCGAAAAAGTGGGGATTGTAGATACACTGCTGCGTTTTTCAGTGGGCATAGAAGATGTGCAGGACTTACAACAAGATCTAAAAAGTGCCTTCGAAAGTGCCTTTGATAGTGCCTTCGAAAGTACCTTGATCACCAGTAAAGGTTAGGGTAAGAAGATGGCTCAAGTAATCAACCACATTCGCGAATTGATTGGTAACACGCCAATGCTTAAGCTCAACAACTTCTACCAGAAGGAAGGCGTATCCATTTATGCAAAGCTTGAGCTCTATAATCCCGGTGGCAGCATAAAAGACCGTACTGCCATGGCGATGCTCGAGGGCGCAAAACAAAAGGGATTGTTAAAGAAAGACAGTGTAATTATTGAAGCAACAGCGGGCAACACTGGTATTGGCCTGGCATTGGCAGCACTTAATGTGGGGTATCAGTTGACATTGGTTGTACCAGTAAAGTACTCTATAGAAAAGCAAATACTTATGAA
>CALFXQ010000158.1 GCA_937958285.1 uncultured Fusibacter sp.
TACTTGCTTTCTATGATAAATTGCAGGGAGTTGTTCTGGAGTACCAAACTGACACCAGCCAATGACTTCGTTTTCAAAATAAACTAAGGCTGCATGGGACTTGTCTTCCATCACTAATCTCATTTTTAAGGCCTTGTTTGTTTGAGAATCGCCACGGACACAATCCTCGGATTGATGAAACCATGTGCACCAGCAACCACCCCAAACGCCATTGTGTTTGTTGGCCAGTTTTTCGAAGTCTGACCATGTGGAGCCATCAAGAGCTTTAATCTGATAATCCATGTTCCCTCCACTTGCCAATTGGCATAGTAAACTCATCAATTCAGAGCCAATCTGATAGGCTCAACTGTTCCTCGCGCTGCTTAGGGTTGAAGGTATGCAAATACTCAAAGCAGGCTTTTGGTCCAAAGAGCATTCCGTGTTCTGTACAGGTCTTTTTAACGAGTGCATCTAAAACCTTGCGGTTTGGACTGCCACACTCGTAGGCATTGCCAAAAGCCTTAATATAGCGCTGTTTTATTCCTGGGAATTGTTCATCTAGCTTTTGGTAGAAGTATTCCCTATTGCCCTCCCGTAGTGTAAGTCCAGCACTGAAATAGAGAATGCCATGAACCTTTGCTTCAATGCAGGCGTCTAGAATACCTTGAACATTGGCCACCGTATCGTTAATAAATGGCAAAAGTGGCGATAGCCATACAATCGTTGGAATGCCTAGGTCTCGAAGGGTCTTCAGTACTTCGATGCGCGCACTTGTTGGCGCGACATCTGGCTCGATCTTAAGGCATAAATCATCGTCGAAGGTTGTAAGTGTTATCTGCACAACGCATTTTGATTTGGCGTGAATACGGGATAAAATGTCGAGATCTCTTAGTATAAGTGTGGATTTTGTTTGGATGGCAAGGCCAAAACCATATTTTTCGATGATTTCGAGGCACTTTCTGGTGTAGCCCAGTTCCTTTTCTAATTGGATATAAGGGTCTGTCATGGCCCCTGTGCCCACCATGCACTTTTCACGGCGACGCCTGAGCTGATCTTCCAGAATCTGAGGCGCCATTTCTTTGACTTCGATATCTTCGAAGTCGTGATCCATCTGGTAACATTTACTTCGACTATCACAGTAAATGCAACCGTGTGTACACCCTCGGTATAAATTCATTCCGTTTTTAGGTGATAAAATTGTTTTATAGGATTTATAATGCACGCCCCACGTCCTTTTGTTGATGTAATGGTAATTGAGCTGGTCTAAGGAATATTAAACTCAATGTATTATAAATCATATGAATGGTGACACACATGATGATTGAGTTTGTTTGTTGAAAGATAAATCCTATCAGTAGACTAGGTACAAATGAAGAGAGCGCTTGCTTGAGGTTTAAATGCATGATACTAAACAGTGAAGCAGCAATGACCAAAGACCCTATAGGATTCATGATAGTTTGCAACGTGCCTTGAACAATTCCGCGAAATAAAATTTCTTCGATAATAGGTGCTAAGAGGCACAATTTAACGATTACTCGAGTGCTTTGACTAAAGAGGCGATCAATCTGATCCTTATAGTTGGATGAAGTATTAACAAATAGCCTATCCAAAAGGGGATCAATAAGCATCTCTGACAAAAGGAAGAGACCTATCGAAACAAGAAGTACGACAATTATATGTATGAGAGAGATATTGGTGTAATTGATAAAAGTCATCTCGTGAGATAAGTACCAATAAACCGACAATCCAAATGTTGTAATGACTTCGGTAATTAACCGCACTCTCGCTTTTATAGCTTGATTTTTAAACAACCGAGATACCAAGTTTGGTAGAATTTCGACGAAGATCAGGTATTGGCTAATTGCAATTAATGATGTGTGCAGAGCGTACATTAGTTTCATGTGAGTAGTTTACCCCTTTGCAATTTAAATATTGTCCTATTTTTGTAACTTTTAAACCCTCCCTCTACCAGTATACACTACTATATTTTAACATAATAGGCATTTTGATATCAATAGGCGCCAGTAACTCTATCAGTTGTCGTAAAACGACGAAGTCGCAGGACAAATGCCCTGCGACTTTTCGATAAACAGAATTAGAACCTAAATACTCCATTTTACTCAATTTTATTCTACTTTCTCTAGCACGTAGTAATTGGGGCCATGGCCGCGGTAGATAACATTTGCATCGATCCACGGAAGCAGGAGATAGGTTTTGCCATCTTCGACCACAAAATAGTAGGCTTCTGTAATTGGCTCGTTAGCACTGACAAGGCTCCCTTTTGTCCATATAAAGCTACTATTGTCTACACTATCGTCTATTGACTGACAAAGCACCTGGCCAGTAGAAGTAAATTCGACGGTTTCTAGGATTCTTTGCAAATGGTCATACACTTCTTTTTCAATTTCGACGGCAGAGGTTTGAATCGATAATACCTTCCATTTGCCAACGAGTGCTGTGTCGTTAACAAAGGGTAAGTTTGTATCGTCGCTTCGCGTCATGTCAGGTACCAGATCTAAATAATCGTTGGTATCTACCTGTTTAATCACATAGTACCAAGGCTTCATGCCCCTAAAGGTGTAATCGCCGGATTTCCACTGAAAAAACAAATACTTCCCATCTGGATACGACTTTATGGTGTAAAGCATATCCACCTTATCTATTAAGTGCAGAAGATGCCCCTTTGTATGGCGAAAGTAAGTTATTGGAGTCAGTTCACTACCCTCTTTGGATAAAAGACAGTCTCCAGCGCTAGTAAATGCGAGCTTGTCAAAAGCGAAGGGATTCTCTTCAGTGGGATTCCAAAAGCGCTTTCCAGGCACGAAATCGTCTATGTTTTTGACAAAATCCACGGCTTGCCAGGTACCTACAATTCGCTCATCTTTAACAAAGTCATAGTCCACCTTGTCTTTGATCCAAAAAATATCTGCAGCGACTGCAGCCATGCTTAAAACGGCCAAGCAACAAAGTGTAATCGCCAAAGTGCGTATCCGCCTGGTCTTTATCCGACGCGTCTGTATTTGACGGGATTCGTAGGTCTGCCATAGTTCATCAAATTTCATAGGCGTAATCTATGATCATGCAAGGCACAATCACAGCCTCCTTTCGTCAAAATCGTATTGTCTGAGCTGCGTTAAAGCACTATTGAGGCGGGATTTGCAGGTGCCAACTGGAATATTTAGCACCTTCGATATTTCGGGTAATGTCAAAGACTCGTAGTAATGCATCACAACTACAGTTCTTAGTTTGGGCTTTAAATGTTCTACACAGCGCCACAACACTTTGTTTCGATCTTCAATAAGCAGTTCTTCAACAAAATGAAGCGTTTCTAAATCTGTAATTGGCTCCTCCATGTGAATGATTCGTTTTGAACGGCGATACTCCTGGCGAATCTCGTTTATTAAAATCTTACGCAACCAAGGCAATATCGGTTTACTGTCATCCCATTGATAATACTTTTCAAAGCACTTGATAAAAGTCATCGATACAATATCTTCCGCATTTGCTTTTGACTTTAATAGAAAAGTGGCAAATTTGACAAGCTGTATATAATGCGCATCATATAGCCTCTTGGCTTCCTCTTTACTGATTTCCTTCTTCACCAAGTCCTCCAATAAAGTCCTAGTATGATTAAATGCTACGGCAATTGCTTTAAAGAATCACCCCTTATATGCGCAAGTGGTATAAAAGGTTCGTTTTATTTTAAAAATAAGTGAAAGTGGGTTTTGGCGAAGAAATTTCTTAATGTTCAGGTCGTCTCATTAGTAACAGCTAACGTTTTGCCCAGTTCGCGATTGTCTCTTATGCCTGATTTAAGATAATCGTCTGTTGTCCTTTAAGAGTATAGAGACCCAAATACTGGGCCAATCTGACTATTGCCTTTATTCGACAGGGCACGGCGTTTAGTCTAGTCTAGTCTTGCGATACGCTTTTCACGCATGATCAGCTTTTCTGTATCTTTCTTATGCATGAAATGAATATATTCACAGTCATCGAATGTAAACATATAGCCATGCTTATCATTGATCAAACTCGGCATTGCTAACAAAGATAGTAATATTTCATTTAATATTGTACCGTGACTGACTACTAAGATGCTATTTGATTTCCTTTTCATTATTTCACTAATTGCGATGTATGCTCTGCTTCGCAGTTCATATGTATTTTCTCCAGTTTCATTGGGATACAAATCAGAAAAGCTCTTAAACGGTTTTCTAGGAAATAATTCATCTGCCTCTTCCCTATTCATTCCACACAATATGCCCCTATCCGCTTCCTTCAATATATCAAAAATTACTGGCTCAATGTTCTGAGTTTTTCCAATAATCTCAGCTGTTTCCAATGCTCTTGATAAAGGACTTGAGAGAATTTCTTCAAATTCTATGCCTTGCTGTCTATAATATTCCGCTGCTTTGTTTGCTTGTTCTAATCCTTTCGCCGTAAGGGGTGAATTATATAATGATTCAATTTTGTTCTCAATATCCGCTTCTGAATGACCATGTCTCATAAAATAAATATGCATATTTACCCCCTTAGTTATTACTCATTAATTCTCAATACACGGTACATACCCTGAAACTTATCTGCGATTAATACAACTGAATAGGCACCAGGTTCGAGTACTATTTCAACTTCCAGTGTATTAGTGTCACTTGTGCTTGTTAACTTGTCCAAATCAACAATTGCTTTGCCGTTGTCTTTGTTATAGATATCCATATCTACATACCCGTTTTCTACGAGGATGTAAATTTTGAAGGTTGTGGTTTCAGTTAAAGTAAAATCGTGGCTAAGGGTGTTGAAAGATGCGCCACTAGACTTACTGCCATCAAAAGGATTGTTGTAATAGAGTTCTTGAGGAAGGTTTGTCACTTGTACTTTTGAATCAGCTGGGGTTGGATTGGTTTGAATTGTCGATTGTACCTTACTTTGTTCACCCACTGAATCATTTTGTGATATCGCGCATCCTGTGAGGATTATTGAGAACGTTATGATGATTACAAGTACATAGATTTTTTTCACATGGTCTCCTTTGGAACGCCTCTGTCCCGGACAACTGCAGGTGGTATGTCCGATTACTTTGGGTTGTCTAAGTAGTGCTTCGTTATTTCCATGAAATCGGCTATTTTGAACGTACGCTCAATATTGTGCAGTTCGTCGCCAACGACTTTATATAAACCTTGAGTAGCTCACAACAAAA
>CALFXQ010000159.1 GCA_937958285.1 uncultured Fusibacter sp.
CCAAGGCAACAACAACAGAAGCGCCGACGACGACGACGACGACCATAGCCACAACAACAACAGAAGCGCCGACGACGACGACGACCCTAGCCACAACAACAACAGAGGCGCCGCCGACGACGACGACCCAAGCTACAACAACAACAGAGGCGCCGACGACGACGACGACCCTAGCCACAACAACAACTGAGGCGCCGCCGCCGACGACGACGACCCTAGCCACAACAACAACAGAGGCGCCGACGACGACGACGACGACCATAGCCACAACAACAACAGAAGCGCCGCCGCCGACGACCACAACCACAACAACAGAAGCACCTACAACCACTGCAATTGTAACGATTGTTACCACACAAACATCAACAACACTAGCAGAAACATCCACTGTGCCTACAACGCAAGTAGAAACCACCACGGTGTCTCCTACAACCACTGTGCCATCAACGCAAGTAGAAACCACAACTGTAGTCATAGAAGCTGAAACCGTACCACTTGGGAACATTGATGAAAATCCGGATAACGATCTGATTTTTTCTGAAATAGTTCCATTAGGTGCCACTGAGCTTCCTCAAACAGGTGAGGCGCATACAGCTTTGTTGCAATGGATGGGTGTTTTGCTTATGCTATTTGGATTATGCTTACTTTTAAGAGACAGAAGAATCAATCGGGAATCTGAATTGTAGCAGATTTAGTTGATAAACTTTGAAGTGAAAGATCTTAGGGCCTAGAACCCTAAGGTCTTTTATTTTGTCCACAAACAGGATGTAATCATTCTGAGAGAACATTAGATTATCAATGAAAAAAAGTCTACCGGCAAAATGCCAGTAGACTCAATATTTTACGATATAGGTAAATGTCAATATCACACAAGTGGTGGTATTTTTAGATTTACATATAAATGACCCTTAAGACGACTTCAGATTGAATCTCCTGTAAATGAATTGATAAACGATCATAATAATAAGCGAGATAACCATAATAATCAAACCAGTAGTAAATCCCTGCGGGACAAATCGAAGCTTGAGCATATGCGTACCCGCAGATACCGGTATCATCATCAGGCCATCTTTTAGCGGTGTAGGTTGAACATCCATGCCATTAAGCTCTGCTTTCCAACCTGGATCAAAGGGAATACTCAAAATCAATTGACCAGGTTTGCTGGTGGTCACAAGACCTTCGATTTTTGTATCATCATGGGAGGCCACATCTAGTCGATTTGAGATGAGTTCGTTATAGACACTCTCATAATTGGACACATCTAACTTTACTAAAGCGATATCAAAAAATCCAGTGGACTGTGCTGCAAGTTCAAAATCGAAGTTAATGGGACTATTCACTTCAAGGTGACCAAGGTCCATAAGTACGCCGCGAGGTGTTTCGTAGACGCGGCTATTGCCGTTTACAGTAAGTGTGACTTCCTTTGAACCATTGAGCATATATGCATAATATTGACCCGAGTCTGGTGCTACAAATCCAATGGTCGCGCGTCCAACTTGAGATGCGTTGATATTTCTATAATTATATCGTATATCCTGCTCTAAGTTTGTACGTTCAATATTGGTATAAGTTTCGCTAGTTAGGCTAATGGGTTGGTAGATGGAAATATCTTTACCTAGAACTTCCTTAATGTATGAGGTTTGAACTAAAAAAGGATTGTCATTTGAAATGTCGAAGGCCTCAATTGCATTTTCAGCAACGATACCCATAGGCATCGGATAATTGTGCTTGAGTAAGGTTAAACCATCGTATTTTCCGACTTCGGTATAAGCGGCATTGGGTAGTGGGATGCCATTGTGTTTCGAAAGCATGTATTTAATATTGAGCATGCCACTAACAGCCGGTGGTGTTGGAAGATATTTAACACTATTTGAACCCGGGTCGGCAGATACACCAAAATCCTTTAAAAAGTAATTGATTTTTGAGTTGGCGGTAGATGAAAATTGCGTAATACCTGGATACTGGTATAGGATTGGGTCGTTCGCACTATACAGAGGATACATTTCTGTACGGTAGAAGGAACTGTCTAGATTGCGTAGATCGCTAAGGGCCTTTTGTACCGCAGTGTTTTGAGTAGGATAGTCTGCTCGCCCAGAGTTACCCGCGGTATCAGTAGCTTTAAATGCGGAGAGGCCGTATTCCGTTAGACCCAGACATAACAGAAAAATCATAAAAAGACTAGAAGTAATACGTTTGTTCAACCATGCCATAAGTACAACGGTGTACAAGGCGATATAAAGAATGCTTACATAGAACACTTTGAAATCGAAAGTCTCTTTATAGAGCTTTTCGGAAATCAACAAATAAACGATAAATCCGAAGGCAAAAGTTTGAATCGTCTTTGGCTCAATTTCTTTGAGGTGAGAGAAGGCCTCGTAGGCAACGGTGATAAGCATGAATGACAGCAAAAACGAAAACCTGAATGGCACTTGGTTTGGGAAGTGAAAGCCATGCCAAAAGAAGTTTAGTATATTGAGATTCATACTAAGTATGAGGAAGCCCATCAGAATACCATTAGAAATACGATTTCTCATCGGTATGGATTTTGTGACAAAATAAATTAGGCAAAACAACAAGGGCAGCATACCACTTTGAATATTTGGCAACCCATCGACAATCGTGGGCTTAATGTTTGCGAGTAGATTATTGAGAATATCAATTATAGCGTGATATGTGGTCAAAGTTGTTGGATTTCCGGACTTTAAACCGTATGCCCTAGACATGCCATAAACAATTGGCAACAACGTGACAGCTGAGAGGCCGATGCCTACAATAGAGGCAGCTCCAACTTTAGCAATCTGAATGACAAAGTCCTTAAAGTTTTTACCCTGACTCTTTTGTGAAAAGAGGACAAAGAAGTAAAATGCCACAAAAATGCAAACGAAATATGCTGTATAGAAGTTGCTAATCAGTGTGATGGCCAAGGTTATGGTGAACAGATACCATTTACCTGTATCCATTAGTCGATGTAAACCAAGAATGACGAGGGGGAGGAGGGCAACTGCATCTAACCACATGATATCCCAATAATAGCCCATTAAAAAACCACTGAAGGCGTAGAACAAGCCAAATATCAAAATACTGATGTCGTTGCGACCATAAAGAGCGCGTATGTAGATAGCAAATGTACTACCTGCAAGCGAGATTTTAAAAATGGTTGCAAACAACATAAATTCTCGTAAAAACGCTGCAGGAACAAAAATCGACAACAGATTTAAGGGGCTCATTGCATAATAGCCAATCATGACGAGAAAGTTTGTACCCATGCCAGATTGCCATGTGTAAAAGAGCGAATCAAAATGTTGCAATTTGTAATGGAGTTCTTGCAATATTGGGAAATATTGATGCCAGCTATCGATAATCATGATTTGATTATTGCCAAAAGGATACATCCCCTCTTTAGCAAATGCTAAGGTCATGATGCCAAAGGCAATAAAGAAAGCAGAAAAAACGAAGCGATTTTTATGAAGAAAAGTCATGAGTGCCTCCGGTGTTGAAATTTGTATGTTCGGCCTATTTCATTTAGTTTACCACAAATTTGCTTAAAAAAGCCAGTCAATATAAAGTCCAACGAGGAGTTCGTTGAAAACATAAAGCGCTCAGTATTTCGAGCTAGAAAAAGAGGTGGAGATGTGGTAAACTGTAGGAACAAACCCATCTATATCCATAAATCGAGAGGTAATCGCAATGCGCCACATGTATATGAGCAATAAATCTAAAGGCCGAAACCTCACCAAAACGATGATATTCTTTCTAATCGCACTTGCTATGACGGGATGTTTCTCGGGAGACAACAAGAAGGATTCATCTGCGCCATCGAATGTGTCGCGTTTAGTGGCGCAAGAGCAGCAGAGCACCGAAGCGCATTACCCCGGTAAAGATAACGAAAACCATCCAAAAGTTACTGTAACTTCGCCTATCGATGAGCGCTATTTAGAAGCTCAGATTAGAGCCCTCATTGCCCCTGAAATGGCAGGCCGACTACCAGGAACAAAAGGGAATCAACTAGCTGCGGCGCATATAGCATTAGAAATGGAAAAAATCGGCTTGCAGGTGGCTAAATTTGGAAGTGACACAAAGCAAAATGGCTACCTAGTTCCCTTTTCTATGACCCTACCCATCCAGAAAAGCGCATCAGACATGACCTTAGTTGATGAGAAGGGTGTACCAATTAAAACATTTAATTTTGGGTCGGATTATATGTACGAGATTTCCTCGCCATCTGTGAAGATAAAGGGTCAGATTGTGGGAGAAATGTTTTTAGTAGAGGATTATAATAGCCTAAAGGAATTACCAGAGAAAGCAATCGCGCTCGTTGAAAATGAAGATGTTTCAGAGGCACTCTTGTATGGACTTTCAACGTCTGTGGATCATTTGGGTGCAATCGTCGTCGTAAGTGAACGCCAGAATTCAGGTGAATTTCTTAAACCTGTATATCTTTACGGGAATCTTAGAAATACTGAAGCACAAGGACCGCTCGCCTATTATGTGAACAGAGATACGATGAATCAGTTACTTGAGGCACAAGAGAATGGCAATCGCCAGCTTAGGGTCTCAACGGATGTGTCCATAGAGAACATCTCAGCTGACAATGTAGTGGGTTTTTTACCTGGTCAAACTGATGAAGGCTTTATTATTACCGGGCATTTTGATCACTTGGGAGACAGTTTCAATGGTGATGTCTATAACGGCGCATTAGACAATGCCTCTGGAACAGCATCTGTTCTCGCTCTAGCAAAATCCTTAAAAGCGCAAGAAAATCGCCATTACAGTTACTACTTTATTGCATTAAATGGTGAAGAAGAAGGCTTATTAGGTGCATATTCACTCGCGCAAAAAACGCTCTGGGACCCAGAACGTTTTAGTGTCATTAATTTTGATATGATTGGCTCCACAGAAAAGCTACCAATTCTTGTGGATTCAACCAGGAAGATATCGAATCTGTTGCAAAGCGACTTATTGGATCATTTAGGTTCTGAGGGCTTTATCGCAGAGTCCTCCGATATGGGCTTTAGTGACCACGCAGCATTTGAGGAGCGGGGATTCGCTGGTGCGTTGCTAATTGAGTTCGATGAGCGGTACTATCACACAACAAATGACACCTTCGAAAACTCACTCAATGTGCCTCATTTAGCGGAAATATTGAATGCGATGCTTACGTGGCTCTTATAATGCCACTTAAGAGCTCATACTTAGATATAAATAATTTAAATCATGCATAAGCTATAATAGGCCTATTTCATGTACTAGCACAACAAACCACGGAAGTATGATTGCCGTTGCAACGCCTGTTAATCCGATGGCCAAGCCACTCATAGCGCCTTCTGTGTCACCTAATTCAATGGCCTTAGATGTGCCCAGCGCGTGAGAGGCTGTGCCAAGAGCGATGCCCTTTGCCACGGGATGATTGATACCCAATAGTTTTAAGACCATTGGGCCCATTAAAATGCCCACAGTACCCGTGATAACAATCACGGGTACTGTTAATTCTGGGATGCCTCCAAGTTGCTTAGAGAGAATCAGTCCAATGGGCGTTGTGATGGATTTTGGCAATAAAGACAAAGTGAGAATAGATTCTAGTTGAAAAACCTTAGATAGAATCAAGACAATACATGCATTAGTGACTACCCCTGCGCATATACCAATAACAATTGCACGAGCGTGCTTTTTTAGAAGATGTAGATTGCGATAGAGTGGGATTGCAAGGCTGACAGTGGCAGGGTAAAGCAGTAACGTCAAAACACTGGTTCCTTCTTGGTATGTTGTGTAGGTGGTAGTTGTTATGAAAAGAAGGAAAGCCAAAGTACCCATTGACATGAGAACAGGATTGAACAAAGGGGCTATAATCTTGTACCGTGAACGAGCAAGTTTGCGCTGAAGTTCTGTATAGCCCAGAAAGCAGGCAATGGTTAAAAATATACTGTATATGGGATGTAAAATCATGTTAAGCGGTATCCCTTCGTATTTGAAATTCCACCACGAGACCTGTAATGCCTATAACCACAAGGGTGGGTACCACGATCAGAAGAGAAATCGTGAGCGCTTGACTTTTTATGAGTCCCCATGAGCTCACAACGCCAACCCCTGCGGGAATAAAGAGCAGAGAAAGATGTGCAAGTAAATGGTCTCCAACACGCTCAACTTTTTCGAGAGACACCCATTTTAACTGGAGACATAATAGGAGTAGAAGCATGCCAATAAGAGGGCCGGGAAAGGAGAAGGGCATCATTTGTGATAGCCATTCTCCAAGGGCACAAAAGGCACAAAGCCACGCAAAACCCTTTAACCAATGCAATGTTTAGCACTCCTTATCTTTATAAAAATAGGCGAGTATTTCGTAGAGCTGATTCGAAAACACCTCTGGCGAAACGGTACTTTCATAACCGGGAATATGAGGGGCGTAGTACTGATTGAGTGTGCCAAAAATGATACTCAGGAGCAAGCGGTAGTCAGTATGTGGAGGGATTTCACCGATTTCAGTGAGGTGAAGCATCCACCCTCCTAGGAGTGCAATGATTTTTTGCTGACTTTTTGCAAATGCAATCTTCACACTCTCACTTAAGTGGATATCATTGGCATAGAATAGGTAGGCCAGAGGCTGATGTTCAAGCACAAACTGCAAATGTGCTTTTACAATATGCATAAGGCCACATTTGAAGGGCTCATTAGCCGCAATGGCATCTCCAATCAAAGAGACGTACTTATCCATGCCATCGTCAATCATCGCTTCGAAGAGATGTTCCTTGCTCTCGTAATATTGGTAAACTGTGCCTTTACCCACTCCGGCTCGGCGTGCAATCTCTTCTACCTTTGCATCTTTAAAACCTGTAGCTAAAAACTCCTGAAGTGCTGCATTTAAAATTCTTAAGGCTTTATCATCTGTAGGCA
>CALFXQ010000160.1 GCA_937958285.1 uncultured Fusibacter sp.
CTGAGATTCAAATGATCCGATTGCAAAAAAGAGAAGCTGTTTACGCCATTGGCACAAACAATAATGGCGAAATAGCCCTCATTAAATCCCTTAGAAGGGGCGTTAAATTCTTTCTTCCTGGGGGCGGTATCGAAAAAGACGAGACGCATTTGGACTGTTTGCATCGGGAGCTGTTAGAAGAGACCGGTTACACCGTTTTAGTTCAGCGCTTTATAGGTACAAGAAGTTTAGTCGATTATGCACCGTCACTCAAGATTCATTTGGAAATGATTGGTCACTTCTACCAAGTGAATTTCGAAGAGCAGTTGAATCCTGACCACTTTGAAGATGATCACTTCTTAGAGTGGTATACACCGCAGCAAGCGATTTCACTCCTGAAGCTTCCACATCAAGTTTGGGGTGTTAAAAGGAGCCTTTTTAAATGAAACCTGAAGATATGATGCGGCCGTTTAAAGAAATAGAAGGTGTTTACTATGACGAATCAAGATATTTTAAAGATTGCAATGACCCAATCGGCAATTGATAGCCACTGCAGCCCTGAAGATTTTATGGAAAATGAGAATAAAGTTGTTATTTCAGAAATAGATGACAAGGCACGGAGGTATTTAGCACTGCCCTTTATATGTGATTTGACCACTTATGGTAGAGGGGTGGTTGCTTCAGTTTCAGAGGCATTAGTTGAACCTGTGACAATGTTCCTCGCAGCTTATAAGTCAGAGCACTGTTTCGAGATGCCAAATTTACTGGTTCTTCAGGATTTTTTGGCACCTCAAGGGCTGTCAATTTGTTTTATGGCTGAGTATTTTTTGCCGGATCTTGAAGCACTTAAAATACTGAAGCATATATCTTGTGCCTATGAAGTACGCATTCTAACACCAGCCGATTTTGACGCACTCTATTTACCCGAGTGGTCAAATGCCTTGTGCGAAAGTCGTCGTCATCTGGATGTGTTGGGAGTTGGCGCTTATGATGGGGACATTTTAGTTGGATTAGCTGGATGTTCAGCAGATTGTGAGACCATGTGGCAAATTGGGGTAGATGTTCTACCAGATTATCGTCACAAGGGAATCGCATCAGCTATTACGAGTAGGCTAGCTATAGAGGTCTTAAATCATAATAAGGTGCCGTTTTATTGCTGCGCCTGGTCGAATATTAGTTCTGTGAGAAATGCTCTAAAAAGTGGATTTAGGCCTGCGTGGGTTCAAATGACTGTAAAGCCAAGGTCTTTTGTGGACCAGATGAACAAGCATATCTGTTTGGATTAGGTCAAACACAAAATGAATAGATTGAATCGCCTCAAATTGCGAAAGGACTGATAAAATGGAATTATGGGATGTTTATGACCAAAACCGCTGTAAGACTGGAAAAACAATGCTGCGTGGCAGTGAATTTCAAAAGGGAGATTTTCATGTAGTCGTACATATTTGTGTATTTAACTCATCAGGTCAGATGCTAGTTCAGCAAAGGCAACCCTTTAAAGATGGTTGGCCGAATATGTGGGATATAACAGTGGGCGGAAGTGCTGTAGCGGGAGATAGCAGTTATGAAGCTGCTCAGAGAGAGTTATTTGAGGAAATAGGGTATACTGCAGATCTATCAAATCAAAGGCCTGTATTAACAGTTAATTTTAGTTGTGGATATGATGATTACTATATCTTAAATGACGATGTCAATATAGACACACTCAGCTTGCAGCATGAAGAGGTACAAGGCGTGAAATGGGCCACAAAAGATGAGATTTTGAACATGATTGACAAGGGTTTGTTTATTCCATATCAAAAAAATCTGATTCGGCTGTTGTTTGATATGAGACATCAAAGAGGTGAGGGTGCCTGTCACCAGCGCGGAGATTTTATTCCATATTCTGTATAGTGCAGATTGCATACGCCGTTTCTGATAATTATGACCTTCTTAGTGCTAAAATAAGTACGAGGAGGTACTTTTATGGCGAGAATGAGAAGAGTCGATTATTGTGGTGCGTTTCATCACATTATGTGCCGAGGCAATAACGGCAATTTTATTTTTAATGATAGGGCTTCTAAAGAATTTTATCTTCTCACTGTAGAAGAATATAAAGCTATGTATGATGTGAAACTATTAGCCTATTGCGTGATGAGTAATCATGTGCATTTGCTTGTACAATCGGGAAAATTACCTATTGGAGAGTTTATGAGAATTGTTCAAACGACGTTCTCTAAATGGTACCACAAGCAGAATAATAGTTACGGTGTTGTGTTTTCAGGCCGTTTTAAAAGTATCTGCGTCAATTGTAGTGGGTATTACTATAATTTACTGCGCTATATTCACTTGAATCCTGTAAAAGATGGCCTCTCATCAACTTTAGCCTATCCCTATTCATCGTATAATGATTACATGAGCGGAAAGGGAATTATCGATTTTCCTGAAGCATTTGGCATAATTGGCGATGCGCATAGCTCAGTAAAAAAACGATTCATAGACATTTTAAATCGGGACGAGAAGTCAGTGATTTTAGAAGCCATTCAAAAGTTGCGTGTTGATCTATTGTTTCCGATGGAACAATTAGATGCTCTAATGGTTCTCTTAGATTACGATAAAACCTATATGTTAGGGCACGATCAACCACCATATTATAGAGAGTTAAGAGCTTTATTAATTAGAACCATTCGAAGTGAAATGACTATATCAACTAACTACTTATCCATCTATTTCAAAATCTCCAAAACGCACTTGTATAAATTGTATGCAGATAGTGATGTTACAATCGAAGGTAAGCCATGCTAGTGTGAAGGAAACCCAGTTGATTTTAGCGAAGGTGACAGAAAATTTTTAACGTGGAAATAAAAGAACATAACAACGAACTTTAATTCCGCGTGGGTGCCTGTCACCCTTAAGTCACCCTTAATTCCGCGTGGGTGCCTGTCACCCTTAACTAATGATTTCTCTTAATGCGTCGATTTCCTTTAAGAACTCTTCGAAGCTAGCGCCGATACTCTCGATTTGCTGCTCCTGTAATTTAACCGTTTCTTTAAGTTGAATCAGTTCATCTGAATTCTTATGGGAGTAGGTAAGAACAGAACGGGCACTTGTATCGATGATTTTGGATCCTTCGTTGACTTTTCTTGCGTTGGACTGAATCACATCTGAACTAGATAGGAGTTTAATCGTTTGCTCATTTATGCTGTTAAAGCTAGTCATGAGTTTAGTGGACTGGTCTTGAGTTTTGTGCACATCTTGCACGCCCTTATCGATAGAAGCACTGACTAGATGAACATCTTTAACAATTTCATTTAGTATTGAAGCGATTTTTTCCACTGATTCATGAGAATCTTCAGCGAGTTTGCGAACTTCATCAGCGACTACTGCAAAACCGCGACCGTGTTCACCAGCGCGGGCAGCTTCAATAGATGCATTTAATGCCAGCAAATTTGTTTGAGATGAAATCGTACCGATAACATTTAATATTTCACCAATATTCTCCGTTTTTTGTCTCAGGGAACTAATCCGGTTGTCGCTTTCTTGCATAATTGTGGCAATCGCAATAATTTCACTATTTAGATGATCAATTTCTAAGGTACCCACATTGGCATTTTCCTTTGTGTTCTGACTCAGTTGATTCAGTGCTACTGAAGTGCTTTCCAAATCTTCGATGGATTGACTGTTAGAAACTAATTGCTCTGTCATATTTTCTATCTGGCCATCTTGGTGAATGATACTTCCAGTGATTGAGTCAAACTGTTTTGCCACCTTATGAGAAAGTGCATTTGCTTGATTTACGCTGACATTGAGTTCATCAGAAAACCTTTCTATACCATGCAATGTTCCTAATAATCTATCATGGATCGATGCGATTTTTTCCCGGGCCGACTCTGCATTGGTCAACTGCAAATTGGCATTATTAAAGAAAATCCTACTGTAGTTCACCTGTACAATTGCAAAAGCTGCAAATATAACGAATATCATATTAGATGTGGCCATGTTCCGAATAGACATTGCACCAAACACGGTTTCACCTGTTGTCAATCCAAAATAGTTAAGGAGTGCTACAGATATCACGATACTAAAAACCAACGGTTTAATCTCAAAATAAATGGTGACAATGCTCACACATAAAAAGAGCATATACATGCTAATAGGTGACTTAAGGTTACCTATAATGCTCCAATTGGCCATCATCAGACCAATAACTAATAAGTACATCGTGCCAAATACGAACTTATTAGTATATTGAAGCACAATAATCACCAGATTCATAAGTACGGAGGGTGCCATCATCATAGCCACCTGTGCAGGCTCTATTTTTACACCAATAAGCGTTACAATAGCCAGTATATTGGCAAATGCTAAGAAGAAAACAAGAATTTTATTGCGCTGATGTATTATGATTTGCTTGTCCATAGTAAATCCTCCTAAATTGAGTTCACATGGACTATTATACCGAAAATTCGGTTCCTGAATCAGTCAGTCTTACATTTCCTCGAACATATGGCTGATATCAATTTTGTTTAGCTTAAATGATTCTAAAAAGGATAGGGGGGTATATGCATGATCGAAATAAAGCATTTTGAAAGGCAAAATCAGAAACATATTGAGCAAGGGGCGGATTTGTTGGCTGAGGCTTTTCCGCAAGCCTATGCTGAGGATTCCATAGAAGAAATGATGCGGCTTTTAAGCGATGATAGAATTGCGATTGCAGCTATTGAGGGGGACGTCGTTATAGGTTTTGTGGGGGCAATTCCCCAATATGGTATCACCGGGTGGGAACTTCATCCACTTGTTGTGAATAAGGCATATCGATTGAGAGGCCTTGGCATGCAATTAATGAAAGCCATAGAGCTAGCTGTTGCTGAGCAAGGTGGAATTACTGTTTATCTTGGCACCGATGATGAGTTTAATCAAACCTCACTCAGCGACACCGATTTGTACCTCGACACATGGAAAAAAGTAGAACAAGTTGTTAATTTTAAGAATCACCCCTATGAATTTTACCAAAAAACAGGTTATAGGATTGTGGGTGTAATTCCAGATGCCAATGGTTTAGGCAAACCAGATATTTGGATGGCTAAGCGTGTGAATGTCAAAGTAAATAATAAGGAGGTATAGCTTGTATAAAACCAAGATCATCGATAAGTTAGATGCCGCATTCAAGTTGAATAATGAAAGTCTATTGTTTCTTTCACAAGAAGCTCTTTTGTTGCGTTTGCCAGAGAATCGATCTAATACTATTGGCAGCCAGCTAGCATGTGTGGCGAGAGCGAGAGATGCGTATACTAAAGCCATATTAAATGATGCCCCATTTAGCTGGAATCCTGACTTTCCATACGATCAGCGATATGATCACAATAAACTAGCTAATCATCTGAATAGTAAAAGTAGTGAATACCTCGAGCATATTAATAGACTAGAAGCATTTAGCGAAAATCAGTTGGATTTAATCATGGACCTTATCAGCCACGAGTATTTGCATCAAGGGCAATTGATTCGGTATTTCTATGGCAATCATATAACAATGCCTCGAGGTATAAAAAGCTTTTGGCATCTAGAGGACTAGCTGGTACATCAAAGGCGTAAATAGGAGGGGTCTTATGTTGTATATGATCGTTGTTAAAGCATCTAAGAACTCAGAGGGCGCGCAATTGCCCAATCCCACACTGCGGTTAGCAATGGATCGCTATAACGATGCACTCGATGAAGCTGGTGTAAAGGTTATGGCCAAAGGCTTGAAACCAACTTCAAGTGCCATGCGTATTAGTTTTACGACACCTGGTGAACCTCCCATTGTGACCCAAGGACCCTTTGATCGCCCATGCGACTCACCTAACAATACAATAGCTGGTTTCTTTTTAATCGATGTACCTTCACAAGAGGAAGCTATGGCATGGGCATTAAAATGTCCTGACCCTCAAGGTGATGGTGAAGGGGAAATTGAGCTTAGACCACTCTTTTAACTACCACTACGAGGAGATTTTATTAAATGAAAATGGAAATGGAAAAAATGAGTCTTTCTGAATTGTCGGAATTTGTAGTTGAAGAACAGCTTAACTATTACAATGCCCACGATGTAGAGGGCTTTGCAAGTACCTATACAGAAGATATTGAAATTTACGATTTGCCATCTGGTACCCTTAGATTTAAGGGCAATAATGAATTAAAAGAACGCTATGCAAAGAATTTTGAAACCCATCCCCATGCGCGTATAAAAAAGAGGATTGTGGAAGGAAACAAAGTGATCGATCACGAGTTTTACATGAGAGATGGCATGACAGATGAGGGTTCAGTGGTCGCAATTTATGAAGTTGACGCGGTTCAGGCAAAAATCTCTAAAGTATGGTTTTTGAAGTAAACTTTTATCATTGACACAGTGATTAGGCCGTTATGCTTGGGATTAGATGGGATTAGATTAGATTAGATTAAACTAAATTAAACTATACTAAATTAAAAATGCCCACTTAACGCATTTATTAGATGCGCAAGCAGGCATTTTTTTCTTTAGGCTATTTGTTAAGCGTCTTTTCATCGAGCATCTTGAAAAGAGGCGCTATTTGTACGGCAGTCGGGGTACCTTTCATCCATATCTGCTGCTTAAAAACCTCCAGTACCTCTTCGCGAGTGGCGCCATGGTTGAGTGCTTTAATGAGCTCAAACTTTGCCCGAGTTTCGTTTTGGTCGACAATAGCGGTCGCAAGGGCAATAAGATACCTATATTTAAGGGGTATAACGCCTTCGCCCCAAATATCGCTATGATAGGCCATAATGCGATCTTGAAATGCCTGACCAAAGTACTCCGAGAAAATAATCCCTGGCGGTACATATCCTACTTTGTCTTTGAATTGCTTGCGGTCCTGTTGGTCCATCTTCTATCTCCTTGTATTCAAATAGTGTCTGTTAAAACAATTTATTTGTTGAACTTATCATACAAGGTGTGAGAAGAACTATCAGTAACTTATGTTACCCATGACTGTATCAATATTGGCCATTGAGATGCTCGATGAGTAGCCTTGTAAAGGCTTGGGTGTGCGTTTCCATTGGACAATGTCCTGCACCGTCTATGGTTTTTAGCATCAGTTGAGGCAATAACTCCTTAAGCCTTTCACTTTGCTCTAAAGGGACCCAGGTGTCATTGGTCCCCCAAATTGCCAAAATGGGCAAACGAATCGTGCTAAGTTCCTTTTCGGATAAAGCCTTTGTGGTCTTTAGAAGCGTTGCAGCACTCTTTGCAGTTCCTTCTTTTGTTAAGGGTAGATAATAGCCGAGTATCTGTTCTCTAGTTGGTGCAGTGCCATATGCCGAGGTTAGCATGCTCTCAATATTGTTTTCGCTCACTACAAAGTATTCTAGCGCGACTTGCACCCACCTTACAAATGGTGGATACTGAGTGAGTCCGATTGGATTTGATGGTGGTTCAAAGAGTGCTCCATCTACAAAAGTTAGCGAAGCCGTCTTTAGAGGCTCTTGCACGGCCATCGCCGCAGCAGTCCCCGCCCCCATGCTATGACCTACAATATGCCACAAACCTGTTGATTCAAGGCTATTTAGCATTGCCCAGAGTAGGGTTGCGCGATGGGTCTGAGCATGATTTTCTGCAGGGGTGCGACTGCTATATCCAAAGCCGGGAAGATCTACTAATACCACCGAATATCCCGCTTCGACAAGTGCGGGTACAGACGATTCAAAAGAGTAACTGGATCCACCAAATCCGTGAATGAGAAGAAGATTTTTATTGTTTTCACGGTTAAGTGTAGATGTAGTTGGCTTAAATATGCGATAATGAATATAAGTTTCATCAAAGACATAATAAGCACTGTTATCATATGGTTTAGGCGTTGCGATTGAAAATTTAGTCGCTTTTGATAAAGGAATGGCAAAGGGCAATGTCGAAATCACTACAAAAAAAGTTAAGAAAATAAGAATTGCTTTGAATAAGATTGATTTACTTTTAAAACGTAAGGTTTTCATATTTTTATCACCTTTTTGATTGATCTAGTGGTGTGAATATCGCATTTATACCCATTTATAACGGTCGTTCACACCTTATGGCAGGAGGCATTGATGTACAGCGAAGATCAAGCGCTAGAACGCTATGAGGCGGTTTATTTTTTTAGTAGAATAAGCGCTCTCATAGAAGACCGCATACCACAGTTAAAAGATCTTGAGGCACTTGAATCCTTTGGAATACATGCCAATGTTTTTCATGCAACCACTAAGATCCTCGTTGTCAATGACCTGCTCAGCATTAAAAAAAATGTCTTTACCCTCAGCGAACAACAAAGACATTTACACCAAAAAGAGCTGTCTCGAAGTATTGACCATAACCTCAAGGCACAATGTATCGCGCTTTTCGAAGTGGCTATGCTTCCTAGGCATTTTTTCTTTCACAGCCTCAGTGCCCTCGAATACGAGATTTACTCGAAACACAATTTTCAAATTACCTATAGAACTGGCGAAAGACTAGTTGAACATATCGATCTGGCCAACCAGAGGGTTCTTGAAATAGGTGGTAATAGCGGTGGCCTTGCGACGGCAATTTTAAAGACTTTTAGAGGGTGCCATTATACCATTTTAGATACGCCTATTCCTTGTGATATCGGCAATTTGTTCAAGGTAGAAAATCAGGTGGACTTGAGGTTTGTCGCCGGGGATATGTTTGATATAGCCTTGCCGCCAGAGCCCTTCGATACCATCGTATTGATGAATATTCTGCACGATTTTGACGATGGCCAGTGCGGTGCTATTATATCCCAGTGCCTGCCTTATTGTCACACTGATACTAGGTTCTTGATCGTTGAAGACCTTCTCTTTGGCGATTATGAGCCAAAAGTGCGAATTATGCACGGTTTGCGCCTTGCCGTTGCCTGTCGAGGTGGTAAGCAGCGCACCATCGATGAATTTAACGCGCTGTTTTTGGCGCAAAAGCTAAAAGTTGAGCGCACCGTCGACCTATGTCTCAATCATACTATGCTCGAAGTGCGTGTGTGCAGGAGCTAATTGATAGAATGTGAGGCCACCATGAATGATAGCTTGTTAGATGGTATTGTACACCAAGTTCCAGAAGATTTGGCAAATGCCCTTAATGGCGACAAATTAGTAGCAGATCGCTGGAATAAGCTCACGCCCATTCAACGAAATGAATGGATTTGTTGGGTGATTAGCGTCAAAAAAGAACAAACACGCATCGCACATATTGCTAGACTTTTGAGCGACCTCAGTGACGGCAAGCGCACACCTTGTTGCTGGCCAGGTTGCAGCCATCGGGGGTGAATCGATGGATACCATTACAACATCACTTTTGTTTATAGCAGGTGAGTTAAACGCCATTCATGCCCAGTGGGGCATTGGCGGCAGTCTGGTCTTAAAACATCATGGCTTGATTCAGAATGCCCGAGACATCGATTTGTTGGTGAGCGAGGCAGATATTGATCGGGTTGTGGCACGTATAGATGCATTGGCACAGCGCCAAGAAGCTCCCATTTCTGAGACCTGTAAGAGCGCACATTTCTACAACTATTTGTATAAGGGCATTTCTATCGATGTTATTGCAGGATTTACAATTTACCATACTGAAGGCGCATATATTTTCCCAGTAGATGCCAAAGCCATTAGCATGCATGCCCTCGGCGATACAAGACTTCCATACACTTCCCTAGAGGATTGGTTTATTGCCTATACGCTGATGCCTGGAAGAGAAGCAAAGGCTTCAATGCTCTTTGAATACCTTCAAAGGCAGGGGGTTGTGCGTCGAGACCTTTTAAAGCGGTCGCTTTTACAACCGCTACCAGAGGCACTAAGAAGCAAAATTATCTCCCTGATTCAAAAAAACTGACCGTTAGTCCAACTTTGCCCATACCGTGTGAGGTGCATCTCTGTTACAGTGAAGTTACCAATTGGAATCGGTAGTGTCACTGTTTATTTGAAGGAGTAGACATGCCAAAAATCTATTTACCTTACTATGAGAGCATTTGTTGTGACGATCGACTCGGCCCAAAGGGCAGAGAGACGAAGCTTATCATCTTATCGGCAGCTGTTTCGTTGTTTATAGACCAGGGGGTCTATCAAACACCTGTGCGCGAAATTTGTGCCAAGGCAGGTGTAGCCAAGGGAACCTTCTACCTCTATTTTCAGACGAAAGAGGCCGTTGTCGATGCGCTGTACGAGTACCTTTATCACGTTATGGAGCAAGCCTTTAGGCAGATTAAAGCGCCTGAACCCACTGTGGAAGGACTCGAAATGGCCATTGAAGCCATTGTTGTTCATATGGGGCAGTTTGCAGAGCTGTTGCGCTTTGTTCACAGACCTGAAGTGATGCGCATCAGCAGTAGCGCCATTTGGTCCATTGAGTCACAACATATGTTGCCTCTTCTTTATCAATGGGCAGAGGCGGCAAAAGCTAATGGCACAATCGATAATTCGGTAGACCCTTTAGTTGTGCGGCTGATGTATCAGATGGTTCACGATACCCTAGAACATGAGTTTCTCGAGCCAAGCGTCGATGGGATGGAAGCGGTTTTAAGGACGGTAAAAATGATGATTAGGCGTGTCCTCCATGACTAGGAGGATGCAATGTTGGGTAATAGAGTTGTGCAGTTCCGTTTTATAATAATTGCTATATGTGTTGTTATTACAGGATTCTCTTTTTGGATTGCAAAGGATCTTAGGGTGGCAACAGATCTCTCGGAAATGTTGCCAAATGGACACGTCCTCGTGGAGGCCTCAAGTGAGTTCGATCGCGCCTTTGGCAGTGGGGAACGGGTTTATATTGCCATTGAAGGCAAAGAGAAAGCCTCTCGACACACAGCTGCACAGAAGCTTATTAAATCACTTAAACCCTTAGATGCCATTTTGCGCATCGAGGCAGGTCAACCTGAATCTAATCAGTTTTTGGATGCGCCCAATGGCGATATTACCCTCATCATTGTTACACCAAATCTAGAAAAAAATGATTTCGTGCAGGCCCGTAAGGACTTTTTTGTGGATATGACTGCCGTGATTACTGAGGTATCAAAATCTATGCACCCCCATGTGACAATTGCCTACACTGGGGGTGCATTTGTGCAAGACTATGAGGCCGATGGCGTGTTGGAACAGGGTATTTTAGGGTCCGTCGGTGTGGTACTTGTTTTGGTCTTGCTAGTGGTGATGCTTGCATTTAAGCGCTTTTGGATGCCATTGCTATTAGGAGTTCCCCTTTTAATGGGTGTGATCATTACTGCAGCAATCGGTACCGTTATTTTTGGAACCTTGAACTTGTTTACCGTTTTTTTTGCAGCTGTGCTCTTTGGCTTAGGTATCGATTTTGGAGTGCACCTACTTTCCCGTTACGAGACACTGCGCAAAGAGAATCACTCTCTTACTCAAGCGCTTCAAGGTGCATTACTTTCTTCTGGAAAGGGTATTGTGATTGGTGCTTTAACCACGGCAGCAGCATTTTTGAGTTTTACCGTGACTTCATTTAAAGGCTTTAGACAAATGGGAAGTGTTGCTGGTATCGGTATCATGGTGTTGGCAATCATCATGCTGTTGTTGGTCCCTGCGATGATTGCAACATTTGAATCTCTGCGATTTAAAACCAAATCACAAGCAAAGGCGCATAGACCACAACTAACTGGGCTAGTTTTAAACTTTAGTACTAAAGGGCGTAAAGTTGCAATAGCAGGGCTGTTGATAGGTCTTCTAGCCCTAGCCATTATGGGATTAAAGCCCATTGTCTTCAATTATAGTCTCTCTGCGATTTATCCAGCTAATATGGAGAGTACTTATTGGCAACATCGTCTAGAAGATGCCTATAACACGCGGATTGAAACCCTATCGATATTGATACCATCCTTAGAGGCCCTCGAACAGGCGCACAAGCAGCTGAGTTCTGTAGAAGCCGAGGGCTTTATTAAAACCAAGAGCTTATTGTCGAATATGCGTTTAGCACTGTACAAGCCCGAATTGAATGCAGCTACACTTAAAAAATTATTGCCCACATTGCCCCAGGCAGTGACAGAGAGCTGGGTAGGGCAATTGGATAATCAATTGGTATATAAACTCGAGGTGGCATCGACTAATCCGATTGCGACGCTTTCAGATTACGAATCGCTAGAACGCATTGTAAAAGATGCTACGCTTATGCAGCCCACTGGGTTTGTGGCACTGATGATGCACTTGAGCAAGGTTGTCACTTCAGATGTGCTGTTGGTGGGTTGTGTATGCGCATTATTGATTATGGTCTTTTTAATTATCACCTTCAAGCATTGGTATATGCCTCTGGGGATGATGATTGGATTAATGCTAACATTGATGTCTACTTGGGGTCTGGCGAGTATTCTTGGCCTTTCCTTAAACTTAATGAGCGTCATCGCCTTCCCCATAGCCATAGGCATTGTGATCGATGGCTTTGTGCACATTGGCCACGGCCTGGTACATAGGCCAGCGGGTGATTCCCTCGGCGATCTTTATCGCGCGCTTTTAGTAACAACTCTCACCACAATGATCGGTTTTGGGAGCCTTAGCCTTGTGAATCACGGCGGCCTCTCGAATTTAGGTGCCATTACAATGCTCGCAATGGCTATTGGATTTTGCTATCAATTGTTCTTTTTGCCCCTTTGGTATAAGTGGGGAAAAATATTAGTTGCATAATGCACATGTTGTGATATAATGATATTGTGATATCACGCACAAATCAAAGTAAACTGTAGGGAAGGGGTAATTTCATGGGCAGTAACGATGAAATTCGAAACAGTATTGAAAAACTTGTTCAGCGCCTTGGCTTGCTAGAAGAAGCAAAGTCCAGTTGTTGTTCGCTGTCACTTGTTCAAAGTACTGCATTAATTGCAATTGGCAGAAATGCGGGTCTCTCTGTAAATGCATTAGCTGAACATCTCGGCCTAGACAAAAGCTCTGCCAGCAGACATACAACAAATTTAGTTCAGTCGGGGTATGTTTGGCGCGAAGAA
>CALFXQ010000161.1 GCA_937958285.1 uncultured Fusibacter sp.
CTTGAATGTAATCATATTTTCGATCATGTGGTTAGTGGGCGGCTTTAAAGTCGATTCGGAAGTCCTAATCAAGTTTGGGGCGAAGTTTAACTACAATATGGTCAATGGCGAATGGTGGCGCTTTATCACGCCGATGTTTTTACATGTAGACCTTATGCACTTGATGATGAACACATTAGGTGTAATCAGCCTATCTCAGCCTTTAAAACACATATTTGGCCTCAAGCGCTTGCTTTTAATCTACTTTATCGCAGGTGTTAGCGGTGTCGTCATGAGCTTTGCCTTTAGCAATTCTTTGAGTGCGGGGGCCTCTACGGCGATATTTGGCATGTTGGGCACCCATGTCTATCTCTACTTCAGACATAAAGAGGCCTATCGCTATATCTTTGGCACACAGTTTTTGACCCTCATTGCCATCAATTTCATTTATGGTTTTGTGGTGCAAGGCATCGATAACTATGGCCATTTAGGGGGCTTTATTGGAGGTATTGTAGTTGCTTATGCCCTGGGGATTAAAACAGATGCCATTAAGCGAAAACAGTTACTGGCTATCCCTTTATTGGCAGCGGTAACCGCGATGGGTATTCAATATGGGTTTGTGCGTTATAATTTGTCGGCTGATTATTATTTTATGCATTTTGTCGATGCGGTAAAAAGCGAAGATTACAATGAGGCATATAAACGGTTAGAAGAGGGGCTAAAAAGATATCCCAACGACCAAAGGCTCAATGATGTGTTAGATCAACTGAATAAAGGTTGACGATTTTTGAAGATAAAACCAATTATTTTTGGCAGAGACTTGCTTGTGCCATACTTTTGTGGTAATATCATACGAAATATCGAAAGATTAATAATTTACTTGCGATGATTGGGAAAAGTATTAAAGACCACTTGATAAAGCGACACGGGGTTGGTGTGAGCCCGTGACAAAGTCTTTTCGAAACGCCCCCAAGAGCAAGACGGCTTCTCGTCGTTAAAGAGTTTGAGTGGATGGCCAAGACTGAAGTTAGATTGCCATCAACAAGAGTGGTACCGCGGTTAACCCGTCTCTTGTGCATTTATGCACAAGAGACTTTTTTATTTTAGGAGGAATGTTATGATTCAATTTAAACACGAAATTGCGATGAAAATTTCGCACAAGGTAACGGAAATACCCTTCGATGATATCTATCATGCCCTTGAAATCCCTAAAAACCCAGACATGGGCGACTATGCTTTTCCATGTTTTAAACTTGCAAAGGCACTTAAACTCGCGCCGCCTCAAATCGCCATAAACCTTGCGAATCAGTTGGTGGATCCACTGTTTGAGTCGGTGCAGCCTGCTGGCGGCTATTTAAACATAAAGATAAGCCCTGCAATTTACGCAAAAGAAGTCTTACAAGAAGTATTTAAGCTAAAAGATGCTTATGGACATAGCACTTTGGGAGAAGGCAAGAGAGTTATTGTAGAATTTTCTTCGATTAATATTGCGAAGCCATTCCACATGGGGCATATTCGCAGTACTATGATCGGCCACTCTCTAAATCGCATTTATAAAGCACTGGGCTTTGACACAGTGTCTATTAATCACTTAGGCGATTACGGAACACAATTTGGAAAGCTTATCGTCGCTTATAAATTGTGGGGAGATAAGGATGCCATTGAAGCAGATCCAATTCCTGAACTTTTAAAAATCTATGTGAGATTCCACGAAGAGGCAGAAGAAAAGCCAGAAATGGAAGATGAGGCAAGAGGTTGGTTTACTAAACTCGAAAACGGCGATGAAGAAGCGCATGCGCTATGGACATGGTTTAGAGAAGTATCACTTAAAGAGTTTTTGCGCGTTTACGAAATGCTCGGCGTGAGTTTTGACTCTTATGCAGGCGAAAGCTTTTATTCGGATAAAATGGATGGCGTGTTAAAGCAACTGAGAGAACGCGATGTCATGAAAAAGTCTGAAGGCGCTGAGATCGTCGATTTAGAGCCATATGGTATGCCACCTGCACTAATCACAAAAAAAGATGGTTCAACGCTTTATATGACAAGAGATTTGGCCGCTGCCATCTATCGCAAAGAGACATACAATTTTTATAAAAACCTGTATGTGGTGGCTTATCAACAAGACTTGCACTTTAAACAGTGGTTCAAAGTATTGGAGCTCATGGGGCACGATTATGCAAAAGACTGTATCCATGTAAATTTTGGCATGGTCTCACTAGAAGAAGGGACATTGTCGACCAGAAAAGGCCGCGTTGTATTCTTAGAGGATGTTCTTAAAAAGGCCTCTGAAATGGCACTGGCTGTTATTGAAGAGAAAAACCCTAGTTTACCAGATAAAGAGACTGTTTCCAAGCAAGTTGGCATTGGCGCTGTGGTCTTCCAAGAACTCTTTAACAACCGTATAAAGGACTATACCTTTATGTGGTCAAAAGCACTTGCCTTTGAGGGCGAAACCGGTCCTTATGTACAATATGCCCATGCGCGTGCCAATACGTTGTTAGAAAAGGCAGGTATCGCTGTGGTCATCGATCAAGTGGACTTTGCGCTGCTTACAGATACAGCCTCAAATCAGCTGATCAGAGCACTCTATCAGTTCCCACAGGCAATTGTCGATGCAATGGAAGCCAACGAACCAAGTCGCGTCACTCGTTATGTAGTTGGTCTCGCTCAGGACTTTAACAAATTCTATCAAGTGAACCATATCAACGTAGAAGATGAGGCTTTAAAACACGCCCGTGCCGCACTGGTTATCGCCACAAAGCAGACCATAAAGAATGCACTTTACCTCATTGGCATAGAAGCGCCCGAAAAGATGTAGTCTTACGCTTCGCAAGGTGAAATATTTTATTGGTTTCACCCGCTGAATCGGGTATAATGACATCGTGGGAATGCGATGCATCTGGGGAGGCGCACGCAATCCTCGCGCAGCAGTCAGACTAAAAAAAGAGGATGAGCCGTTGAAACAAGCAAACGAAGCGATATTTAAAACCCTACAGAGTCGCATTATCAATCTCGAACTCGAGCCGGGTGCCGCAATCAACGAGAAAGAGCTCATGGAGGAGTTCGATGTTAGCAGAACTCCGGTGCGCGAGGCGCTCATTAAGCTCTCCCAGATTGGCCTTATCGAAACCCGCCCGCGTGTGGGAACCTTTGTCACACAAATCGAAATCAAGTCTGTAAAACATGCCTACGAAGTGAAAAAGAGCATGGAGGGATTGGCCGCAGAGCTTGCTGCCAAGCGCGCTACAGATGCAGAAATCGAACAACTTTTCGAAATCATTGAGCGATTTAAAGATTACGATATCGTTCAAGACTACAAGTTGTGTATTCAAGACGATCAAAAATTTCACCACATTGTGAGACAGGCATCGAGAAACGATATTCTTATAGAAGTGCTCGATATGCTCAACACAAAAACTGCGCGATTTTTACAATCTATCCACTATGTGATCAATGACTTTGATTGGTTCCATCACTCGTTGGTAGATATGGCTAATGCCATTAAATCACGCGATGCAGATCAAGCCCGATTGCATACAGAGGTACATACCAAAGAGTTTCTAGATCAAATGTCTAGACACTTCTTTGGTTAAAAGACTCCCCCTTAGCGAATGTTAAGGGGGAGTTATGTTTTGTAAGCTACTCAAATAATAGAGACGCGAACCAACAGAAAGATACTACGAGGGATCTCATGAAAAAAATAGGTATCACCACGCATATTGAACACAATAAAAATCGTGAAGAAAATGCCATAAATATGGATTATATACGCGCAGTTATCAATGCAGGTGGATTGCCAATTTTGGTGCCTGTCACCTTGGATTTTGGCATGCTCGACGATTACTTAAGACTAGTAGACGGCCTTATTTTTACAGGCGGCTGCGACATCAATCCCAAACGCTACGGCGAGGTCGATGAAGGGCTTTGCGAGTCTAGTTGCGATGAACGCGATCAAATGGAGCTTTACTTGCTTAAAAACGCCATTAAAAGCAATAAGCCCATATTGGGTATTTGCAGAGGTTTACAACTTATTAACGTGCATTTTGGCGGCACGCTCTATCAAGATTTGATGACGCAGTACCACACAGAAATCGACCATATAAATATTGAAGCAGAGTCTGACTTTCTTGCGCATACAGTTAAGTTTGACCCTTCTAGCAGATTAAAAGACTGGTATGGAGAAAGCAAAATACATGTAAATTCAAGGCACCATCAAGCCATAAAAAGACTCGGTGAAGGCTTAATAGTGATGGCCCGGTCTAAAGATGGCATTGTGGAAGCGATTGAACACAAAGTTCACAATGTGGTTGGGGTGCAGTGGCATCCCGAGGATCTTGCGCATCTTGCCCCTCAGCTCTTTATTTCCTTTGTTGAACACTGCAACTCAGAGTTTTGAGATAATGCTAAAAACCATTCATTTAAGCACTTGTTTTCGCAACATATGCTTGATTGATCAGGAGGTTTTAAATGGGCCCAATACATGCTAAACATGCTAAACATGCTACACATGCGATTAAACGCGTGAAAGCCGCATTAATCAAGCGCTCAATTTTACTTGCGCTGTTGGTTTTAATGCTACTTCAAACGGCCTGTGGTGCAAAACCAGACACTACTGGTATTGAAACCACAACGGAAGTGCCTATTACTGCAACTAAACCAATAGACATAACGACTGAGAAAAATACGATTTTTCCATTCTTCGAAAGTAAGGCAGGCGACATTCGCTGGGGGTTGATGTCTGCAGAGGGAAATGTAGTGGTTGAACCTCTATACCAAAGCCTCGATCGCGGGCAATACGAGGGTTACTTCACAGGTTACTTAGATGAGAGTGTTACTGTTTTCGACGCTTCGGGAAAGGCGGTTTTAAATGCTTCTTTGAATGCGTTTTACGAAGAAGAAATTCAGTTTTACAGAAGCCTCCAGTTTCCTTTGCCTTTTTTCGATGAATCAACTCAGCGCTATGGTTACAGGCAGGGGGAGAAGGTTTTACTCGAACCATCTTATGTGAATGCCATGCCTCTAAAAGATGGCTATGCCCTCGTGCAGTCGGGATCAGATGAGACTTTAAGTAGCATTATCGATATTGAGGGCAATGTGATATTGGCCGACCCTAAGGTGCAGTTAGTCAATTTGGGTCGTGGCTATTTTGGCGCAATAGAAGATATTTATTCTTATCAAACGGAGTATTTCAAAAAACGCATTGTGGGTGCTTATGGTGAAAGTGCAGGAAAAACGTATCCTGCGGGTGAGTATTATACGATTTTACCCCTTATTAATGACAGCTTTTTTGTCTACGATGGCCAGTACGGTAGATTTATAGATGCAGGTGGTGATAAAATCTCTGGAACTCCCGAAATTTTTGATTACAACGGCTTTGATTTAGTTGGGAATCTGGTGCGTGCGCAGGCTCTAACCCTCGACTTTATAAGCGTTGCCTACTATTCAGAAGATGGAAAGCTGATTTGGAGCAACAAGAGCGAATTCACCTCTTATAATCAGTCTGAACAATTGATTGTAACGCCTGAAAAACCCCATATTTCATTATTTAAGACCTTTATGCCTGTAAGTGTGCGTTTGCCCAATTACCCAGAAGCCGAAAAGGCTATCAATCAAATTACGGCTAGAATTCCAGACGAATCCATTGGCGAAGACGACGAAGCCATGACCCAGTCGTTGAGTTATCAGGTTATGCAATATGGAAACTTTATTACGGTGCAAACGGATTACTATTCTTACGGGATTGGCGCTGCACATCCAAATAGTGCAATTGGCTATGCGCATTACGATCTGCAGGCCAATCAGTGGATGCAACTTGAGGATTTCTTCGAGAATCAAGACAAGGGACTCCAAGCCATTGGCGATTATATTGTCGAGCAAATGGGAAACGAGGGTACACTTCAAGATTATTGGATTGAAGACGGCTTGCTGATTAACCCAGGGCATGCTTTTTACATCGATAAAGAGGGCTTTTCCATTGTCTTTCAGCAATACGAGATTGCACCGTATGCAGCGGGAATGCCAAGGTTTACAGTGCCTTATAGCGTTTTAAAGCCATATCTTAAAGTGTCTTTGCCCTCAGTGGCCGCTTTGCTAATTAAGTAAAACGAGTCAGTGGCTTGAGGTGTGAGATATGCGTCTCGAGAATTAAATTAAAATGAGATGAGAAATTGGACAAAACTAGCATTTGCATAGTCTGGTATGGTATTATAAGAGTGCATGTGAATGCAATGACAATTCACGATTAAGGAGGCAACACATGAAAGGATTAGTGCGGATTGTGCTTGTTCTGATCGCAATTGGCTTAATATCATCAAGTGGCATCTATATGTTACAAGATGGTGAAAAAGCTGTTATTACGCGATTCGGTGCATACCTAAAAACAGAAGAAACAGGGGGTCTTAAATGGAAAGTGCCATTTATTGACCAACGCTATATTGTGAACACAGAACAAGTGCGTCGTCTGGAGTTTGGTTTCAGAACCATTTCTGAAGGCGATACTTCAAGAGAGAGCAGCAGCGAAGACATCACTGGTGATTCACTCATGATCACAGGTGACGAAAATCTCGTTCACGTAACGGCGAGTATTCAGTACAGCATCACGAGCATCAGAGATTATCTATTTAATGTCGACGATCAAGAGAGTACACTTAATATTGTCTCTGTCTCTGCGATTCGACGTAGCGTAGCCAATAATACACTCAACGATGTCTTAACAGATAACAAGAGTGGCATCATGCAAGAGATAAAAACAGACTTGCAAAAAATCTGCGATAACTACGGCATGGGCGTTAGAATTATAGAAGTAGCGCTTCAAGATGTAAACCCACCTGCAGAAGTCGACGATGCATTCAAAGACATCACACGCGCGCAACTCGATAAAGAAGCCAAAATTAATGAGGCTTCATCTTATCAAAATAAAGTCATTCCAGAAGCTAAAGGTCAAGCATCAAAATTGATTTCTGAGGCCGAGGCTTATAGAGAAGATCGTATTAATCGCGCTAAGGGCGATGTGGCAAATTTCAATCAGATTTATGCCAAATACGTGAACTCTAAAAACGTAACTAGAACGCGCATGTATCTTGAGACCATGGCAGAAGTCTTAAAAAATGCCGAAATCTATATCACTCAAGAAGATGGCAACACCCTTAAGTTTCTACCGCTTCAAAATGCGATAACAGGAGGTGGACAATAATGTTTGACAATCAAAAAGGGCCAGTCGAAGTAGACGAAAATGGCAACCCTATACCACGCGCGCCAAAACGTCCATCCAATACCGTTCAAGTAGATTTTAAAAAAATGAGCAAGTTGTTTACACTACCTCTGCTTTTAGTAGTTGTGGCAGTGTTTGTACTCCTTACAGCTACCTATACTGTTGGTGAAGCTGAAACTGCGCTAGTCGTTCAATTTGGCAGTGTTCAGACTGTCGTAGTACCTCAGGGTGCAGAAGAGATAAAAGCTCAGCTCGTGGCAAACAAATATGAAAATGTAAAGGTTATCGAGGGCAAAGGTCTCTTCTTCAAAGTGCCCTTTATCGATGAGGTAGAGAAGTACTCTTCAAAGCTACTGACTTATAAAACAGAGCCAAGTGAAGTGACGACTTCCGATAAAAAGAAAGTTGTACTCGACAATAACGCCCAGTGGCGCATAAAAAACCCTGTGCTATTTAGAGCGAGAATGCAAAGCAGCATTAGCAAAGCCAATACCCGAATAGACGACTTACTGTTTTCAAAACTTCGCGAGAGTATTGGTTTAGAAACAGCAACTAAACTAATCTCCGATAAGGATTTTGTTAACGAAATGACCACTAAAATCAAAGATCAAATCAACAAAGACCTTTCTAATAACGGCGTTGAGATCTTCGATGTGCGTATTGCCAAGACAGAGTTTCCACTTCAAAATTACGAGAACATCTACAACCGCATGCGCACTGAGCGCCAAAAGGTAGCGAACTTGTTAAGAGCAGAAGGCGACGAGCAATACCAAGTCGTTATTGCAAAAGCAGAGCGAGAAGCGACAATTTTGAAGGCGCAGGCCTATGCGCAAGCAGAGAAAATCAAAGGCGAAGGCGATGCTACAGCTCTTGAAATCTACGCTCAGGCTTATAACCAAGACCCAGAGTTTTATCAGTTTTACCGTACGTTAATAACATATAAAGATGTGTTGGGCAAGCAGTCTCGCATTGTTATCGATAGCGATTCTGAGTTTGCAAAGTACCTCTTTAAAATTCAACCTTAGTATAAATATCTTTATAGCAATTCTGCAAAATGCACAAATAGCGCATCTGGCCTAGTCAGATGCGTTTTTTTTGCGTGTAAATTGATATGATATTTGTAAAAGTCAGAAATGCGAAATTAGGAGGTTCTATGCTACAGACCGTTTTTACAAGTGCCGTTGTCGATCTTGTCGGTGAACTAATTAAAGCAGAAGTCGATATTGCCAATGGTTTCCCGCAGTTTACTGTGGTGGGCTTACCAGATATTGTGGTAAGAGAAGCTAAGGAGCGCATTCGCACAGCCATAATAAACAGTGGCATGGGTTTTCCTCAGAGTCGTGTCACAGTGAATTTATTGCCTACAAGTTGTAAGAAGGCGGGCTCTCACCTTGATTTACCCATAGCATTAGGTGTGCTCTGTGCGGCGCACAAGCCCCTTATAACGCAAGTAGCTGCATTGGGTGAGCTAAGTCTAACCGGTGATGTTTTGGCGGTAAAAAGCATTCTGCCACTCTTAATAGCGATACAGAGAAATGGCATTCGTCAAGCGATCATCCCCATGGAAAATTTGGAGGAGGCGATGGCACTTGAACATTTCGAAGTATTTCCAGTAGAAAATATAGCGGAGGCTTATCGTGTTCTTAAAAATGCCAGGGGTATGAAGCCTATTATGTGCATCGGACAGCATTCGGTTGCTAGTGGTGTTTCTTATGATGGTGTTCAGTTGGCAGATATTTGCGGGCAATCAGAAGCGAAGCGCGTGATAGAAATTTCAGCAGCAGGAGGCCATCATTTAATGATGATGGGCCCACCTGGTTGTGGTAAGACAATGCTGGCTCAGGCCATGACCGCGCTATTGCCACCTATTGATTACGAAGAGCAAATGCTGCTTACCGAATTGCATGGCAACCAATTGGTGAACCATCGCCCCTTTAGATCCCCACATTATACCATTACGCGCACAGCGCTATGCGGTGGTGGGGGATGGATTAGACCTGGTGAAGTGACTCTCTCCCATCTTGGGGTTCTCTATCTCGACGAGTTTTTAGAGTTTTCTCGTGAAACGATAGAAGCCCTTCGCTATCCTATGGAGGCAGGTGAAATTCATATCTCACGTGTATCGGGGCAAGTGACGCTTCCTGCACGCTTTACACTTGTAGCGTCGTTTAATCCTTGTCCTTGTGGGAATTTAGGCGACGACGAAAGAAGTTGTCAATGCACGCCAAGTACCATAAGAAGATATCGGCAAAGACTGTCGGGTCCTATTCTCGATCGCTTCGACTTACAGGTGATGTTAAGTCGCATTTCCTACGATGATTTGGGTATCGCCAAGGAGGATTCAAGGCGCATAGAATCGCTTCATGAAGTAACGGCAAGAGTGCAACAGGCGAGGCGCATACAGCAAAGGAGATTTAAGTCGTCGATGATATTAAATGCCCATATGACGCAGGCGCAGCTCCATGAAGTTTGCAAAGTTAATCGTGAATGTGCATCTATTATCGAGAGACTCGAAAGGCAGTACCAATTATCGGCGCGGGGCATCTTCAAGGTGCTTCGCGTAGCAAGGACCATTGCAGATTTGGCCGGCTCATCTAATATTGAAAAAGCACACATTTTAGAGGCTGCACATTATAGACATATAGAAAGAGAGGTCTTCAGCCGTGGATATTGATCAGATACTATTGTGGTTGCATTGTCTATCTACCTTTAAGTGTCATGACGATCTGAGAGTTATATTGAGAACTCACAAAATAGAAAAGGATTTCAAGCAAAGTGCCAATAAAATCGAGGGCGATTCAAGTGATTCAACTGATTCCAGCGATTTAAATGCGCGCGAGGTTTTGACACAGATGCTTATCAATTTAATAGCACAAAAGGCGAATATGTCAAAAGAAACACTGATAACCTTAATGGACACCCAAATTCAAACCCTCGACCTGTCTAAATCACATTGGATAAACTGCACCAGTTCGTACTATCCATCTGGTTTGTTGGATCTCGAAGATTTCCCATACATTTTGTTTTACCGTGGAAATTTACAAGCCCTAAGTACGACCAAAGTTTCTGTAGTTGGAACAAGGCAGCCAAGTGTAGACGGCAAGGCTATGTGCCAGTGGCTGGGGGCGCACCTGAGCAAGTGTCATATTGCAATGGTCAGCGGCCTCGCATTTGGCATCGATGCGCTGATGCACCATGCTATACTTAAGAGCAGTGGCATTAACATAGCTATTCTACCTTCTGGCTTAAACGCAATTACCCCGATTGCCCATGAACAACTAGCGAGGCAAATTACATCTTCACACGGACTTATTATCAGTGAGATGCTGTGCGACACCGCACCTCAAAAGTACCTCTTTTTGAGAAGAAATCGCCTAATCGCAGCAATATCAAATACGCTTTTAGTAGTAGAAGCGGGTTGTGGCAGTGGCAGCTTAAATACGGCTTCCCATGCAATCGCCTTAAATCGAACCATATATGCAATGCCAGGTTCACTTAGAAATCCGGTTGCAAAGGGGACCAATCAATTACTTGTAGATGGTGCGATTCCGTTTATATGCCCAGATGACATTTCCTTTGGCTATTCACAAGCCAAATTAGCATCTCATTATCAAGAAGATAGAGCGTGCATAAGCGATTTGGGTACAGCCCAAATAGAAAGTGAGACTCAAATAGAAAGTGAGACTCAAATGGGCCTCCAGATTGTAAAATTGATCTCTGATTATGGAATAATGGGTTTAGAGGTCATTGCCATGCGCTTAGGCTTATCCATTAATGAAGTGCTTCCAATTTTACTGGATCTTGTCCTCAATGAAAAAATTCAGCAACAGGGCAATTATTTTATAAACAGATGATCATATAATTAAAATAGGATCTTATTATCGCAATGAACACTTGAATATAAGTGTAGAAAAGCAAACTTCGAGTTGAGTATAATTAAGCAAAGCCAAATGGTCCTTAATAAGGGGTTAAGAAAGTTTAAAAAATAAAAGGTGTTTTGTGGTTTACGCGTTCAACTTGCGGGTAAAACAGGAACGGAGGTAATTTATGAAAATATATACTAAAACAGGTGACAAAGGTCAAACAAGTCTTTATGATCAACATAGGGTTTATAAAGACGATATTCGCGTAGAATCATATGGCACAATAGATGAGTTGAATTCAGCGTTGGGAATGGCAAAGAATTTCGTGCAAGATGAAAACATTTTCGGACATATCGAATGGGTACAGAGAATGCTATTCGATGTAGCTGGCGAATTGGCCACAAGAGATGGAGCATCATTTCCAGAGCGTGTTGGCGTTAAAGAAATCGAGCAGCTAGAGGCTTGGATTGATCTTTACATCGATAAAATGGGACGCGATCAAGCCTTTCAATTTATTTTGCCGGGATCAAACAAAGCATCGGGTTCATTGCATATGGCAAGAACGATTTGTCGACGGGCAGAAAGGCGCATGATTACCTTGTCGAAAGAGGCTGAAATCAGCGATACTGTTATTAAATTTGTAAATAGACTCTCTGATTGTATTTATACCTTTGCACGTTATTTAGAAGATGAACTAACGCTCATAGAATTTAAGAAAAGCGAATAATTGAACAAAAATTTAACTTCAAGGGAGTGAGCAATATTTTGCTCTATCTTTTGAAGTTTATTTTTGTTTAGATAACGTTTTCCAGCATTAACTTATCTTATAATAATGATAACGGGATTAAATGCAATAAAAATCGGTTGCTTTTCAAGGTGTTCTCTGCTATCATCCTAAATTGGAGTTTACTCAGAAATTGAAAAATTTTTTTGAAATTTAAGAATAAACTTGTTTTAATAATCAATTATGAGATATCATAAAACTGTGGATTTATTTTCACAGCAAATGGAGGAAAATATGTCCAAATACTTAGTGATTGTTGAGTCACCTGCCAAAGCAAAAACCATTGGCAAGTTTCTGGGAAGAAATTATAAAGTTAAGGCTTCAGTGGGGCATGTTCGGGATTTGCCAAAAAGCAAAATGGGGATAGATATTGAAGCTAACTTTGAGCCTCAGTACATTACTATACGTGGTAAAGGCGATGTTATTAAAGAACTAAAAAGCGCAGCTAAAAAAGCTGAACGCGTCTATCTTGCAACGGACCCCGACCGCGAAGGCGAAGCGATTGCTTGGCACTTAAAAACACTTCTAGAAAAAGAAGCAACAGATTTTCAGCGTATCGCATTTAATGCTATTACAAAAGACACTGTTAAGCACGCCTTAAAAGAGGCAAGAGATCTCGATATGTCACTTGTCAATGCGCAACAAGCAAGACGCGTACTAGACCGTTTAGTTGGATATTCAATCAGTCCGCTGTTATGGCAAAAAATCAGACGTGGATTATCGGCAGGACGTGTTCAGTCTGTTGCCTCTCGCATGATATGTGACCGCGAAGATGAAATTAAAAGCTTTATTTCTGAAGAGTATTGGACGATTAAAGCGGAGTTCGAAAGTGCATTAGGACCTTTCGATGGTCTTTATTATGGAAAAGAAGACGCGAAATTTGATTTAAAAACCAGTGCAGATGTCGAAGCTGTAACTTCACAATTAACAGAAGCTTTTAAAATTAGCGATGTTGTTAAAAAGACTAAACGTCGTCAAGCATATCCGCCTTTTATTACTTCTAGTCTGCAGCAAGAAGCATCAAATCGCTATGGTTTTACGACCAAAAAAACGATGATGCTCGCTCAGCAGTTATAT
>CALFXQ010000162.1 GCA_937958285.1 uncultured Fusibacter sp.
AGACGGTGACGATCGCTGATACCTGTTTACTGGGGCGCTTTCCGGTTCTTAGGTAGAAATCTGCGCCATGCCATGTCGGCAAATCGAGGCGAAGTTTCATGGCGGTATAGGTTTCGGTTGTGGGGTCTTGGCGCACACCTTTTTCTTCTCGGTAGCCATTTAAGCCACTATTGGCCGTGTATTGTCCAAGGACCACATCGCGATTCACATCGTCTATGGTCAAGTGCTTGAGCACTTCGACTTTGGCATCGCAAATGCTCTTGTAGTCGCCACTGCCACTACCACTACCAATACCACTTTTGTTGTCGCTGTTAGTGGGCGTCATTGCAACAAGGGCGAGCATTTGAAGCAGGTGACTTTGAATCATATCGCGAATGGCACCCGATACATCGTAGTAACCAGCTCTTTCGAAGACGCCAAAGGACTCTGCCACCGTAATTTGAACATGATCGATGTAGGTGTTGTTCCAACTAGCCTCAAATAGCGTATTGTTGAAGCGAAGCATGAGAATGTTTTGAATCATCTCTTTGCCAAGGTAATGGTCCATTCGGTAGATTTGATCTTCCGTGAGATAGCGTGACATATGGCCATTGATGGTTTTGGCTGTTTCTAGGTTCTTGCCAAAGGGCTTCTCTATAACAATGCGGTGATTGAGGTTGCCCGTTTCTATAAGCTTTGCATCGTGGGCAAAGGCGACCACTTGCTGAAAGTACTCGGGGGCAGTGGCGAGGTACAAGATTTGGGTGGTCGACGACAAGGCGGGATACGCGCTAGCCAGGGCGTGATAGTCCATTGAATTTTCGAAGGCGAGGGGGTGGTACTTAAGGTGGCGAATAAACTGAAACCACAGCTTGACATCGCGCACGCCACCAACTTGCTCTGCAATAAACTGCTGAAAGTCAGCATCGCTGTATGGTCTACGGCCAATGCACACAATTTCTAAGTTGTCGGCAAGCTTGCTCTGGTGGTAGAGTTCGTAGAGCGCAGGGTAGAGCTTTTTTAAGCTTAAGTCACCCGTGGCGCCAAAGAGAAGGATTCTGAGCATTTTACTCACCTTCTTTATGGAGTTTATGGCCGCCAAATTCATTGCGCATCGCCGCCAACAGCTTATTGGAGAAACGGTTGTCTTGTTTGGATTCGTAGCGTTTAAACAGCGAATTGGTGATTACATAAGCTGGGAGTTTTAGCCTTAACGCTTCCTCTACAGTCCATAGGCCTTCGCCACTGGAGTCTACCACATCGCGGATTTGATCGAGGGTGGGGTTCTTAGCTAGGGCGTCGACTGTTTTGTCGATTAAATAGCTGGCCACGATGGAACCATTTTGCCAAACCTTTGAGATTCTTTGTAAATCCAGCTCAAAATCGGTAGCCTCTAAGATTTCGAAGCCCTCGGCGATGGCTTGCATCATGCCGTACTCGACGCCATTGTGAATCATCTTTACATAGTGCCCGGTGCCGTGGGTACCCATATAATCTACGCCTCCAGGAACGCAGATGGCCTTTAAGACAGGTTCTAGCACTTGATAATCATCTAAAGCACCGCCGACCATCATGCAAGCGCCTTCTCTTGCCCCTTGTTGGCCGCCGCTGGTGCCAATGTCCATGTATCTGAATCCACCCTCGAGCACACGCTTAGCCCGGGCCTTGGTGTGGTGAAAGTTAGAATTTCCGCCATCGATAATCAGCGCACCCTGTTCTGCGACATGCATAATACTTTCGATGGTTTCATCTACCATATCTCCCGCTGGAATCATCATCCAGAAGATGCCGTTTTGACCAAGTTTCGAGCTTAGTGCTTCTATAGAATAGGCAGCTTCAAAGCCCTCCTTGGCCATTTCTGTAATTTTCTCGCTGGAGCGATTGTAGACCACCACCTCGTATCCGTGGTCTTTCATATTGCGCGCAAGATTAGCGCCCATTTTTCCAAGTCCGATCATGCCAATTTTCATAAAGCCTCCATAGGGGTAGTTTTTAATGGTCGTTTAGTCGATTTTGACTAAATACCCTGAATGAATGGCTTTAAGCATTGGACTAGCTAAAGGCCCCAGTATTATGGTAAGATAGAGGTACAGACTCCCATAAAATTACCAAGTCGGTTATTTGTGAGGATCAAAGGAGTTTACATGAAGCGATCAGTAGAAGTGCTGCGTTATGGCATTGTCGGTGGTCTCACCACACTGGTGGGCTATGGCAGCTTTTGGGCTATGGCTTATCCGTTGGCGATTGAAGCCAATATTAGCAATTTTATTTCTATTAATTTGGCGATTGTGTTTGCCTATTGGGCCAATCGCTTTTTTGTGTTCGAAAGCAACAAACGGGGTATGAGTGCTATAGCCTCAGAATTCATTGCTTTTTATGCGGCTAGAGGCCTTACTATTGTGGTAGAACTTTTCGGTGTGTTTTTTTTGGCCACGCTTTTAAAAGTCGATGCCATGATTTCTAAGCTGGCTATTAGTATATTGGTGGTAATCCTCAACTATTTCTTG
>CALFXQ010000163.1 GCA_937958285.1 uncultured Fusibacter sp.
ACTTGTATTTTTGTCGATGCCAAGTTTAGAAATAAAGGGGTGGCCAAAGTAGCTTTAGAGGGCGCATTAAAACTAATCGCCTCACAGGGTGGAGGAATAATTGAAAGCTATCCTCAAGAAACCCTAGGTAAAAAAGTTTCTAGCTCCTTTTTATACAATGGAACAAGGACTATTTTTGAAGACTGCGGATTTCAATATATCGATAAAAAAGGTAAAAACCACACCATTATGCGTATGCGAGTTTAAGGAGAAATCATACAATGTCCTATTGTTTCTCTGATTTAGAAGTACAAAAAATTACCGCGCGGTTTGGTGCCGAATTTTTTGATCAATTAAAGCTGAAACTACCCTACTATTTAAAAAAATGGCAAATTAGCGAGGTGACTCTCATTGACTATTTTTCTGTAAACTGCGTTTTTAAAGGCGTTTCAGCAGAATATGGCAAGGTCATTATGAAAATTGGTAAGCCCTCTAAAGAAACTTACACCGAGTACCATGCCCTGGCTGATTATCGGGGAAGGGGATTTTGCAGGGCTTACCAAGCAGATTTAAATGAGGGCGTCATCTTACTCGCTTGTATAGAACCTGGCATAAGGCTGAGAGATGAAAGCGACCTAAAAAAGCGTCTTAAGGCCTTTTCGGGTGTATATACTGGGCTACACACTGAACCAGAAAACTCAGATGTCTATCCATCTTACTTGGATTGGGTCAGTCGCATTAGCACCTATATGAAGCATCGCGAAGACTTTATTGAACTAAGTGACTTTATGACAAGAGCAGAGGGAATTTGCCTCGAACTAGGGAAAAAATACACCTCAAAAATGCTGCTACATGGAGATTTGCATCACGATAATTTGCTGTTATCTGAAGGGGGTCAGTATCTTATTATTGATCCGAAGGGTGTAATTGGGGATCCCATTTGGGATTTGCCGCGCTTTATTTTGAATGAGTATGAGCCAAGCTGGCTCTATGAGAACCGATTAAGTCATATTCAAACCATTATATGCTGGCTCAGCGACCATTTGAATATACCTTATCGCGTGCTTTGTGAGTGCTTTTTTGTTGAATCCACCATGGCGGTTTGCTGGGATGTTGAAGACGGGGGCAAACCCGATTTTGAGTGTGTGAGAATGGCAGCATTCCTTTGCGAGTAAATTGTAAAAAGGTATGGTGAATCTATGGCAATGTGGCATCCATGGAGAGGCTGTCGTAAATATAGCGAAGGCTGCAAGTTTTGCTACATTCACAAAGGCGACTCCAAAAAAGGTATCGATACAAATCTTGTAGTAAAGACCGAGGCTTTCAATGCACCTATTGAAAAAAACGACAAAGGTATTTACAAGATCAAATCAGGGCAGACTGTCTATGTCTGTTTTTCTTCTGACTTTTTAATCGAAGAAGCAGATCAATGGCGCAGTGAATGTTGGAGCATAATCAAAGAGCGATCTGATTTGCATTTTGTATTTTTAACA
>CALFXQ010000164.1 GCA_937958285.1 uncultured Fusibacter sp.
AGAACAAAATGAAACAACGGTAACAACAGACAAGGTTTTAGCAATTTTAATCGATTTTCCAGATTTTAAGGCAGATCAAATTACTCAAGAAGATACAGATATGTTTTATAATGCATACCCCCCATCTCACTATGCGGATATGCTCTTCTCTTCTACCGGGTACATGGGACCTAATGGTGAAAATTTAATCAGTATGAAACAGTATTACCAGGCTCAATCAGGTGGAAGTTATTCTGTAGAAGGTCAGGTTTTTGGTTGGTATACGGCTAAAAACCCAGCAAGTTTCTATGGTGGGAACAACGCGAGTGGAGATGACAGCAATGCGCGCACACTCGTCAAAGAAGCGCTCAAGGCTGTTGTAGCAGAGAACAAGATTAACTTAGCCGATTTTGATTATGAAGACCGCTATGACCTCGATGGCGATGGCAATTTTAGAGAACCAGATGGCATGGTGGATCACCTTATGGTATTCCATTCAAGCGTTGGCGAAGAAGCCGGTGGTGGCCAACTGGGTGATGATGCAGTTTGGTCACATCGATGGAATCTTGGAAATCTCTTTGGTTTAGGTGTTCCAACATCTAATAATGAGTGGGGACAGTACGTTGCATATGATTATACCATTCAGCCCGCAGATGGCGCAGCAGGTGTGTGTGCCCACGAATATGGTCACGATCTTGGCTTGCCAGATGAGTATGATACAGCGTACACGGGAAAGGGTGAACCCGTCAGCTACTGGTCTTTGATGTCTTCTGGAAGTTGGGTAGGGCGTATTCCAGGCACTGAGCCATCTGGCTTCTCTCCATGGGCAAAATTGTACTTTCAGGCAACATTAGGAGGAAAATGGTTAACAGGCACGTCGATCTCATTAGATGATCTTAACAAAGGCAGTGCGACATTCTTACTAGACCAAGCCTCCACAAAGGGAACGAACCACGATGTGATAAAAATTAACCTTCCAGATAAAGCAACTGTGAATACTGTGCCAACGAGCGGCATGAACATGTATTATTCGACAGCTGCAAATGATCTTCATACCTCGATGTCGACATTGGTAGATCTAACGGCTGCACAAGCAGCTCAAATCACATTTAAGGCGAATTACAATATCGAAGAGGATTGGGATGGTGCCATTGTATATGCAGTAGTAGATGGCGTAAAAATTGCCCTTCATGGTTCTAAAACAGTGGTGAGTGAAACCGGCTTATCCGATAACTTAATATCATGGGGCTGGTCACCAGCAACGCCTGTACTCACGGGCGCATCAAATGGTTGGGTTGATGTAAGTTACGACCTCAGTGCATTTTCTGGAAAGAAAATCGAAGTTGTGGTGTCTTACAACACAGATGCAGGTGTATCCGAGTTTGGCCTTTATGTAGATGATATTGTCATCACCGCTGATGGAAAAACCTTGGCGAGTGATAATGTTGAAGGTCAACTGCTATTCACAACTAATGGCTTTAAAGTAGATCAAGGTATTGTGTATTCAGAGCGTTTCTATTTAGCGGAGTGGAGAAACCACAGTGGCGTCGATGCCGGCCTTGGACATATCCCTCGCGGCGATGGCATGATGCAGTTTGAAGAAGGTCTTTTACTATGGTATGCAGACACATATTATGACAATAATTACGTTGGTCTTCATCCAGGAAATGGATTTTTAGGTGTTGTAGATGCGGATCAAAACGAACTGGTATGGAGTGATGGAAACGTAGCTTCTACGCGCTATCAGGTTCACGATGCAACATTTAGCTTGTTAAAGAACGATAAGATGGACTTTGCATATCCTGATTTTGCTATGAGAGATTACAAGGCAAAATTCAATACCGAATTCGATGATAGCAAGAATTATCTCAATCCAGGCGCACCACATGCAGGCAGAGACATTCCGAATTTTGGCATTAAGATTAAGGTAATCGGCGAATCTGCCGATCGCTCTGTAGGTCAAATTCTGATTGGTAAATAAACTGAGCGAAATGTTGTATGGCCGCTAACCAAATGGTTAGCGGCTTTTTTATATTCTGTTTAACCCACAAAGATAAAACCTCTTTCAGTGTCATTTCAGTTTTGTGGTTTAGTATGTACTTAGAAAGCAATTAAGTTTTATAAGGCACGGCTTAAAGTGAGGTGATTTTAGGATGCGCATCTTGATTTTAACGACTTACTTGCTCAGTCCAATAGGGATTGGTTGGGCAATTTACAGTCAAAACATAGAAAAATATAACGCTTTTGAGTATTTGCTACCCATGGCACTTGGCGTTTTTAGCTACACCTGGTTTCTGTGGCAGTTTGTAATCTCTGCAAGGCCAAAGTTTATCGAACGCTTTATCGGCCTAGACCAAATGTATCGCTTTCACGGCATAATGGCCATTGTAGCAATTTTGGGTGCCCTCGGACACAAGGTTATTAAAGAACTTGTTTATAAGCAGACCTTTATGACCCAATTGGGCGCTGCAGCACTCTTGATTTTTATTGGCGTAAGTGGCTTGTCGTTGCTATTTATGGCCAATCATCTCGCGGCTCGATTGCCGGTGTTGAAAAAGGTAATCCCATGGATTCAAGGGATGCGGTTATTCACCTACGAGGGTTTGAAGTGGATGCACAACACCACATGGATTGCCATGGTACTTATGCAGATTCACGTATTGATGTCGAGTTCGGCTAAAGGAAGCGTGTTGGTATTCAATCTTTATATGGTTTACTTCTTTGTAGCCATGGGCGCTTATATTTATCACAAGATACTGAGACCTTGGTTGCTGGTAAGTCAAAGTTATCTCGTAGCCCATGTGGAAGCTCATGTGCCTAATACATGGACAATTACTTTGAGGCCAAAAGGTGGACGTGTGATGCACTATAAACCGGGCCAATTTGGTTACTTTACTATAATTGCTCAAGGCTTGCCCACTCAGTCACATCCCTTTTCATTTTCGTCGTCGCCATCAGAAAGTCAATCCTTGGGAATTCTAGAGCTAACGGTTAAAGGTGTGGGTGATTTTACTAGGCGCATGGCAGAATTGCATATTGGCGATACTGTGCTGGTGGAAGGACCTTATGGGGCTTTTAGCAATGTCGGCTATAAGCGAGAGCGCCAGAGTGTATTTATTGCGGGTGGTGTGGGGATTACGCCGATACTCAGTATGATTAAGGAGCTTCAGGTGCGCGATCCAGGGCGTAGAGCGCTGTTGATTTGGGGGGTGCGTTCGCCTCAGGATCTGATACAAAGAAGTGTGTTCGAGGCGATGGCGTTTAAAATGCCGAACTTCAGCTGGGAGGCTGTGATTTCGGGGGATGCCCATTGGGATGGTCTACGTGGTAAGGTAGATATTGAACTTTTAGAGCATGTTTTGGGTAGCCGAGGACATTTGAATCTGACAACAGGGTTTTACATTTGTGGGCCACCCCCACTTATGGCATCGACGCAAAAGAATTTAATGACACTTGGAATTCCCAAAAAAAACATACATTTTGAGCGCTTTTAAGGCTAGAACTATTAAAAAGGAGGCAGTTATGAAAAACAATTTTGGATTGAAGGTGTTGGCAAGTCTACTTGGTATTACTTTGGCATTTGGTGGTATCTATCAAATAGCTTTTGCATATACCTATGCCGACGGTATGGTTGCAAAATCCGTTATGCAAAGCGCTACGCAACAGAAGACCTTTACAGTTGCAGAACTGGCGAAATACAATGGCCAAAATGGCAATCCTGCTTATGTGGCCGTTGGTGGCACTGTCTATGACATGACAAAACTAAGTGCATGGAAAAATGGCATGCACAAGGGTTTGAAGGCAGGCACGGATCTAACGGCGGCATTTCAGTCTTCACCACATACAAAAGCCATCCTCAATCTGGCAAAAGTTGTGGGCACTGTTTCGAGTGGCAAAGTTCAAGCGGTTGCAAGCGCGTCAATTAAAGAAGCTGCAAATGTTCAAAAACCTAGCGTGAGCACATGGACAGCAGAGGCAATAAAACAGTATAATGGATTAAATGGAAAGCCAGCAAATATTAGCGCAGCTACATCCAAACCTTTCTACGACGACGACGACGATGACGATGATGATCACGACGATGACGATGATGATGATGATCACGACGACGACGATGACGATGATGATCACGACGATGGTGATGACGACTAGCATCTAACTGTGGCAAGCACTGCAATTACAATTAAGTGATAACACTTTAGGTACTTGTCTTTTAGGGGATGATTCGATATGTTGATTTTACTTGCAGAGGATGATCAAAAGATTGCAAAGCTTCTGGTTCATATGTTTGGCAAAGATGGCTATCAAGTGGACTGGGCCAAGGATGGAGCGGAAGCTGTGCTTTATGCTTCTATGAACCAATACGAAGTGGTCATTCTAGATTGGATGATGCCGCAGTTATCAGGGATTCAGGTGTTGGCGGAGCTTCGGGTTAAGGGGTATAGTGGCGGTGTGATTATGCTTACCGCCAAAGATACCCTAGAAGATAAAATCGAGGGTCTTGAGCAAGGGGCCGACGATTATCTGGTTAAACCTTTTGAATATCGTGAGCTGTTAGCGCGTGTCAAGGCCCTTAGCCGAAGGAGTGTGAAGGTACTGCACGATGATTCCCAGACGATTGGCCAGTTCACGCTGCAGAGGCATCAAAAGCGGATTCTCTATAATCATGTAGACCTGGAGCTCTCAAACAGAGAGTTTCAGGTTTTTAGCTTGCTTTTAGAGAATAACCATCGTATTGTGCCCAAAGAGACGATGATCGATAAAGTATGGGGCATTGATCAAGAGGTGAGTGCGAACAATCTAGAGGCGTTTATCAGGCTACTGCGTAAGAAGATTGAGCGCCACGCGGGCCATGCCTTGATTCAAAACATTCGAGGCGTTGGCTACAGAGTGGAGGTTTAGGATGTTCAAGCGATTGCAGTTTAGAATGACACTAGCAAATACATTAATTCTCTCTGCAGTACTCTTGGCCACCAATGTGAGTATCTATTTGCTGATGGATAACTACAACCGTTTTCAGATTGCCAGCGAAATAGAAGAGATGCTGCTGAGTATTGAAGGTTCACAGTGGCTCGTAGAACCAGTGGAATCTATTGAGGAAACATCCTCTGGCGAAGGCTTAAACACCACCATGAGTTCTGAAGATGAGAAGGATAAAAAAGACGCAGATAAAGAAGAAGAAGATAAAGAAGAAGATAAAGAAGAAGATAAAGAAGATAAAGAAGAAGAGGATAATGAAGGCGCAAT
>CALFXQ010000165.1 GCA_937958285.1 uncultured Fusibacter sp.
AGAAGCGATGGATAATCGTGTAACAGTGGGCTACATGTATATGCTAAAACTACATCACTTGGTTGATGACAAGCTGCATGCGCGTTCTACCGGCCCTTACTCATTGGTTACTCAACAGCCATTAGGTGGTAAAGCCCAATTTGGTGGTCAGCGCTTTGGAGAGATGGAGGTTTGGGCCCTAGAAGCATATGGTGCTGCCTATACACTTCAAGAGATTCTCACAGTGAAGTCTGATGACGTTGTCGGTCGTGTAAAAGCGTACGAAGCAATTGTCAAGGGTGAGAATATTCCAGAGCCAGGAGTACCAGAGTCATTTAAGGTTCTGATCAAGGAGCTTCAGTCGTTGGCATTAGATGTTAAAGTGCTTAGAGACGACGAAGGTGAATTGGAAATTGAAGAGGATCTAGAAGACGTTCAAGAATACGACGAGCTCATTGCTGATGAGGTAGGTCCGATTGTCGACGATACTGAAAAAGACGATTTCGGCGACGAAGAAGAAGAAGACATTGCCTATGATGAAGACGGAGAAGACGAAGACTTCTTGATGTAGCATTGCCTGGAGGGCGCTCACAGTGAGTGCCCATCCAAACCAACCTAGTGAAATAAGAAGGGAGCGAAACACCCTTGGAATTCAACAATTTTGACTCCATAAAGATCGGACTGGCATCGCCGGACAAAATGAGACAGTGGTCAAAGGGCGAAGTTAAGAAGCCTGAGACAATCAACTATAGAACTTTAAAGCCAGAAAAAGAAGGTCTGTTCTGCGAAAAAATCTTTGGTCCTACAAAAGACTGGGAATGTCATTGCGGTAAGTATAAGCGCGTTCGATACAAAGGCGTGATTTGCGACCGATGCGGCGTAGAAGTAACTAAGGCAAAAGTGCGCCGTGAGCGCATGGGCCATATTGAACTTGCGGCCCCGGTATCGCATATTTGGTACTTTAAAGGTATCCCATCAAAAATGGGTATTTTACTAGACATGTCACCTAGAGCATTAGAAAAAGTGCTGTATTTCGCATCGTATATCGTAACAGATGCGGGTGATACGTCGTTAAGTTATAAGCAAATTTTGGGAGAAGCAGAATACTCGGAGTATCGTGAGAAGTATGGCGATGCATTTAGAGCTGCTATGGGCGCAGAGGCAATCAAAGAAATTTTGGATGCACTCGACCTCGATCAACTTTCAAAAGAATTGAGATCTAAGCTAAAAGACAGCACTGGACAAAAGAAAGTCAAGGCGGTTCGAAGACTCGAAGTTGCAGAGGCCTTTATTCAGTCCGGAAACGTGCCATCTTGGATGATTCTCGACGTGGTACCTGTAATTCCACCTGATTTGAGACCTATGGTTCAATTAGATGGCGGACGTTTCGCGACATCGGATCTCAACGATCTTTACAGACGTGTAATTAACAGAAATAATCGCCTTAAGAGACTGTTGGAGCTTGGGGCACCTGAGATCATTTGCCGAAACGAAAAGCGCATGCTTCAAGAGGCGGTAGATGCACTTATCGACAATGGCCGTCGCGGACGCCCTGTCACAGGTCCTGGAAACAGACCACTTAAATCTCTATCAGATATGCTTAAAGGTAAGCAAGGTCGTTTCCGTCAAAACCTTCTCGGTAAGCGTGTCGACTATTCAGGTCGTTCGGTTATCGTAGTCGGTCCAGAACTTAAATTCTATCAATGTGGTCTTCCAAAGACTATGGCACTCGAACTCTTTAAGCCATTTGTTATGAAGCGCCTTGTTGAGGATGGATACGTTCACAATATTAAATCTGCAAAGCGCATGGTTGAACGCGTGCGTCCTGAAGTTTGGGATATCGTTGAAGATGTGATTAAAGAACATCCAGTGCTCTTAAACCGCGCACCAACGCTACACAGACTTGGTATTCAAGCATTCGAACCAGTATTAGTAGAAGGAAAGGCGATTCGCCTGCATCCTCTTGTGTGTACAGCTTACAACGCCGATTTCGACGGTGACCAGATGGCTGTTCACGTACCACTTTCTGTGGAAGCGCAAGCGGAAGCGAGATTCCTTATGCTGTCTGTCAACAACATTCTCGCTCCTAAAGACGGTTTGCCAATCACAACACCAACACAAGATATGGTACTCGGCGCCTACTACCTTACAATGGAAGGCGATGTAGATGCCGAGGGCAAGTGCATCGAAAAGGGCGCGGGTTCGTTCTTTAAAGACTACGATGAAATGTTGATGGCTTACTTTAATCGCACGGTTACTTTGCACACGAGAGTAAAGGTGCGCATGTATGACCCGATCGATGGCATTGGTCGCATGATCGAGAGCACAGTGGGCCGCTTTATTTTCAACGAGAACATTCCACAAGATTTAGGTTTTGTAGATAGAAAAGTAAAACCATACGACCTCGAAGTAGATTTCGAGTGTACAAAAAAAGCGCTTGAAAGTATTATAGCTAAGTGCTTTAGCAGAAAAGGCAACACTGGTACAGCGTTAATGCTAGATCACATTAAAAAGATGGGCTTCCAGTTTTCTACGCAAGGCGCGATTTCGGTATCGGTATCGGATATGATCATCCCAGATGAGAAGACGAAGATTATCGAAGGTGCCCGTGAAGAAGTTGGTAAATACCAAAAGGCTTATCGCCGTGGTCTGATCTCAAACGATGAACGCCATGAAAAAGTCATCCAAACTTGGACAAAAGCGACAGATGAAGTAACCACTGCATTGATGTCCAATCTCTCCAAGCGCAATAACATCAATATCATGGCTTACTCAGGCGCTCGTGGTTCTAAGAACCAAATTCGTCAGTTGGCGGGTATGCGTGGACTGATGGCCAATGCACTTGGTGAAACGGTTGAGATTCCAATTACGTCGAACTTCCGTGAAGGTCTGTCGGTTTTAGAGTACTTTATCTCTACAACGGGTGCACGTAAGGGTCTTGCGGATACAGCACTCCGTACAGCGGACTCTGGTTACTTGACGCGACGTCTCGTCGACGTAGCACAAGATATCATCGTTCGTGAAGTAGATTGTGAAACGGAACGCGCTATTGAGCTTAAGGCATTTATGGATGGCAACGAAATTATCGAGAGCTTAGAAGAGCGTCTTTGTGGCAGATATTTAGCCGAAGATGTCGTTTCTAAGGAAAATGGTGAAATCATTGCTTATCGCAATCAGCTAATAGATCTCGACAAGTCAAAAGAAATCATTAAAGATGGTCATACAGCTATCAGAGTGCGCTCTGTTATGACTTGTGATGCTGAATATGGCGTTTGTGCAAGATGCTATGGCCTTAACTTGGCAAATGGCAGACCGGTAAATGTCGGTGAGGCAGTTGGTATTATCGCCGCTCAATCAATTGGCGAGCCAGGTACACAGCTTACGATGAGAACGTTCCATACAGGCGGTGTTGCCGGTGGTGACATCACTCAAGGTCTACCGCGTGTCGAAGAACTTTTCGAAGGCCGTAAACCTAAGGGTCTAGCACTCATTGCTGAAATCGGCGGTCGTGTTTCTTTCCGCGACACGAAGAAAAAGCGTGAGCTTGTAATAACAGCAGACAATGGAGAGCAGGTTTCTTCACAAGTCGTGTTTGGATCGCGCCTCAAGGTTAGAGATGGCGATGTAGTAAGTGCTGGAACAATTTTAACAAGTGGTTCTGTTAATCCACACGACATTTTGAGGATTGTTGGCGTTAAAGGCGTTCAAGATTACATCACCCTCGAAGTACAAAGAGTTTATCGTCTGCAAGGCGTTGATATTGCAGACAAGCATATTGAGATAATCATTAAGCAAATGCTCGGCAAGGTTAAACTAGAAGAAGCGGGCGCAACTCAGTTGATCCCTGGTTCACTGGTCAATGTCGCTGAATACGAAAAGGCAAATCGCCTTGCAAGTGAAGAAGGCCAAGAACAAGCAATCGGTACGCGTGTATTGCTTGGTATTACAAAGGCATCTTTGGCAACGGAGTCATTCCTTTCGGCAGCGTCGTTCCAAGAAACTACGAGAGTATTAACCGAGGCGGCGATTAAAGGCAAAGAAGACAGATTAATCGGCCTTAAAGAGAACGTCATTATCGGTAAATTGATTCCAGCTGGCACAGGTATGAAGCGCTACAGAGATATTGCAATAGACGTTTCGGACTCGCCAGAAGATTTATCGACAACGGCAGTGTACTAAAATTGGTTGAAGGCGATGGCCGAGGGTATGAATCCACTGCATCTTGGCCATCAAATTTCACAAGAATTTGATTGA
>CALFXQ010000166.1 GCA_937958285.1 uncultured Fusibacter sp.
CGGGGCCCTCAGGGTCTAAGGTTATGTGTGCAACCCCTTCTAGCCACTGCATGCGTTGAATATTGTAATTTTTTAGAAACAAGCGCCACCTCCAATATTGTTATATAAGTCTATTTTACCATAATAATACATCGTTCGCTAGTTTCAAACCTTTATGCTACACTGATAGTGGAGGCAAATTATGAATAAAGAGCCAAATTCCCTATCACTATCAATGCCAGAAAGACAATCGGCTGCATGCCACTTTTTTAGAGAAGCGCTGCTTAAACATAGCGCCATATTGAACGTACAAATTGTTGGGTCACTGGCAGATGGCGGCGATGCTTGGTCAGATCTCGACTTAAATGTGGTTTGCGACCATCAAAGCATTCAAGAAGTCTTTGATTTTTGCTGGCAAGTAGCCAATCGCTATCGACCAGTACTCTTAATTGAAGAAGTTTTTTTTGATCAAAGGCAAATAGTCGTTATCTACGATAACCACCTCCATGTAGATTTATACATTGGCCTTCAAAAGCAGATACCAAAAAAGAATGAAGGTGTCTTAGAAGCGCAGTGGATAGAAGTGTTTAACAATGCCATCTATACCTTTCACGAGCTCGATATCGCCTTAAAACGTTGCGATTACCTTTGGGCCCAGCGCTTAGCGAGCCACATCTTGGCAGATATTTCATTGGTGCTATGTGCCAAATACGCGCCAGATAAACCCTACCTACACCTTAAAAACCTTCAAAAGCACTTGCCTAAATCAATCGCTCAAGAGCTATTACTCCTTCACCACGAGTGGGGTGTGGGGAATTACCAGCACGCGCTGCAGCATACAATTTCATTTGTTGCCAAATGTCTTTACGAGTTACCACTTGAACATCAGGCAAAGTTGAGACAAAAGTTCTTTGAGTATTTTGCAACTTGGCCTGAGCGATATGGAAGTTACTATCTTAAAACCCAATCCCTAGATATAGAAGCCATTAAAGTCTGGGTGCTTTCTTCTGAGTGTTACCGTATTCGTCCCATTCATATGGGTGATGCCGCCATGTTGCTCGCCCTTTTAAACAGCCCAGGCTGGTTAAAGTATATTGGCGATCGAAAGGTTTACACAGAAGACGAAGCAAGAGCCTATATTACTCGCATTCACAATATGCCGAGTGCAGCCTACTGGATCATCGAGACACACCCTGAGGTCATTGCTTCAGAGGGTGAATGTTCAAGTGCTGCTAAACATGGTATACTGACACTGCTCCAACGGGATCATCTGCCACTGCCAGATATCGGCTTTGCACTGCTGCCTGAATCTCAGGGCAAGGGTATTGCAAAAGAGGTATGCCAACTGCTACGCGTACACCTACAGGCAATCGATACCTATCGCGGTTTGCTGGCCATTGTGTTACCAGAAAATGTAGCAAGTCAAAAGTTGCTGCTCAGTCTTGGGTTTAAACCCTGGGGAACCGAGGTAAGAGAAGGTGAGACGCTTATTCGCTTTCAGAGCGACTAACGCACTTTAGAGCGTTCTGTTAAGTAAACCCCCAGCAAAATACACCCGCCACCGACTAACATCAGTGGCGTGATGGACTCCTTAAGCACTAGCCACGAGGTGACCATTGTAAAAAGCGGCATTAAATAAATGTAGTTACTCGTCTTAATGGCCCCAATATGTCTAATCGCCACACTCCAAAACACATAGCACATACCAGATGCCACAAAGCCGAGAAAACTCAAATGCCATACATTTCCATTCTCAACTACTCTCGATAAATCAATCCCGCCCTCTGCAAGCATCAGCCAAATAAAGCCAACCAAAAGTCCATAAAAGAATGTGCGCCTCGTAAGCAGTAGTGGCGAGTGTTCATGATTCATGCGCTTGACTGCTAGCGAGTAAAATGCCCATATCACCGCCGAGGCAACCGCAAGCAAATCGCCGATCGGATTCACCTGAAGATAGGTCTGTCCATTAAAAATAACAAGACCTACGCCAATCATTGCCACCACAAATCCAATTAACAAGTTGATGTAAAAGCGTTCATCGTGGGTAAAATAATGAGCGACAAGGGCGACAAACAAGGGTGCAGACGCGAGAATTAGTCCGGTGTTCGAAACGGTTGTATAGATCAAGGCGGTGTTCTCTAAAAAGAAGTAACCCGTAACCCCTGTGAGTCCCGCCATAAAGAAGTTTAATTCTTCCCTCAGATGAACGGGTTTATAAAAACGTGGATGAATCAACCATAGACCAACATATGCCAGCGAAAATCTCATCACCATAATCGCAAGGGGGGTAAAACTTCCAAGCAGCAGTTTTGTCGATACAAAGGTAACACCCCAAACAAAGGCAGTAAAAAGTGCTAGGCCATGACCCAAAAGCTTTGGATTTATATCTTTTAAAAATAGTAGTGGGCGCATATATGCTCCTAACCGTGTAATGGAGGAAAAATGACGACAAAAGACAAAAGCAAAGAGTCAATAAACAGACCCCCCACATTGACTGAGCAGTTCTCACAAGCAAAAGACGAAAAAGCGCTTATCAAAAAAATTGCAGAACACGAAGCCTACAGTGCGGCCTACAAACTAAAACTTGTGGGCATTGTCGCATCAAAGGCCGTGAAAATCGCAGCAAAAGGTGCCTTGCTCACAGGTAAAGGTGCTGTGGCCATTGCAAAGCAAATAAAGACCAAGCGCGAGGCAAACCGAAAGGACTGGTAAAATGAAGGGTCGATATAAAGGTTTGACCATGAAACCCATTGATTTAGAAAGAGATAGAGATTTACTTTTGGCTTTCAAGCTCGATACCCACTTAATCAGTTACAATACGCCAGATGATTACTGTCCAGACAGCTATTTTCAGCGCTTGCAAAAAAGGTTTGCCATGTATCCAGAGGGTCAATTCTTTCTCGCTTCCGGAGATGAAATTCTTGGGCAAATTGGCTTTTATCCAGAAGATGGACCCGAGGGCAGGTGGGGTTACATTCATATGCTCTACATCGTACCCGATGCTAGGGGACAAGGCCTTGGCAAATACCTTTTAGGTAAGGCCATCGATCACTTCAGGGAACTGGGGATAACCACAGTGGCACTGAGCGTCTCCTCGCTCAATCAAAAGGCAAAGGCACTTTATCACTCTATGGGCTTCGAACAGGCAAAATTTCAAGATTCTTCACTGGCCCCAAAGGTATTACTAATCAGAAAAAAGGAGTAGGCACGCATCGTGTCCTACTCCTTTACTTATTCACCCGTAGTCATACCAACGGCCTCTACATAGGCAACAAGATTGCCACTAAAGATGTTGTAAAGTGGATCGAGTGTTTCTAAATCTAAGCTTGGTTGAAAGAGCCATTTGCCCTTTGAATTTTTAATCAGTTTTAAAGTGTGCGTCTCGGTAACCTCAGGTACGTCATTGGTGAGGTATTTTGTAAAAGTCTCGGCAATAAAAGCCTGAGAGGTATCGAAGTCTGCATCTTTCATGGTACCTTGGCTAATCTCTGTAATGGTATAAATGTGCGCAGCAGCCATTCTTGAACCCGTGTCGAAATAAGTAAACTCAACCTCAAGTTCTGCTGATTTTTTATCTTCTGAGAGGGTTTCTGATTTCACCACATATTTTGTCATCACGAGTTTATCGATGAGCATATTTGACAGTTCTACAGGTAGATCCATATAGGTAATAAAGGGTGCATATTCTTTATCGTCGATATATTCTAGCATTTTTGCGCCATCAGTATCGATAAAGGCAGCCATTAGATCGTTAAAAGCTTCTGTCGGCTTTCCAGTTTGTGCACATCCAGTTATACTTACCATAATTGCTAAGGCCAACAACACAATGCTAAAACGCTTCATATTTGATCTCATGAAATCCTCCTAAATCCGCTTAACTGCGACTTTTTTTATTGTAGCACTAACTATCTCATTCATCAAGGCAGGAATTTTTCATCTGCTAGAGAATGTAAAACCCAACGCGTACACAAGAATCCAAGGCCACGCAATTCTAAGTGCGGACTGCTTCTTCAATGTTTTAAATATTACTAAAACGAAATATAACTATCCATTTTTCAACATTTTATGTTCATTTTACATAGCTTGATTCCTATAAATTATAAGTGAAGTCAAACGCATACGTTTTTCACAGGAGGAAAAGGAATGTTAAAAAGATTCATAGCACTTTCATTAATCTGCTGTCTTTTGATGCCAATGGGTGCCTTTGCAGCGGAAACAAAAGAAAATACAGCAAAAAAAGTAACGAGCACTTCAAAAATCACAATGCAAAAGCAAGAACAGTTGAAAAAGGAAAAAGCTGCAAAACTCGCCAAAGAAAAGGCTGCAAAACTCGCCAAAGAAAAGGCTGCAA
>CALFXQ010000167.1 GCA_937958285.1 uncultured Fusibacter sp.
TATCAAAGACTTAAGTGTCATGCATACTATAGGGATGGCATTCAAAGACGCCTAGATTCAGGGGAAGAGCTTATTATGCTTTCTTTTTTTGAGAATGGGCTTGTTTGCGTTACAGATTACAAATTTATCGCCAACGATGTGCTGATTCTCAATATTCACATCGATCGTTATCCCTACGAAAAACTGATGTGCCACGTCATATCGGCGCGCAAAAAAGGGGATTTAATCGAACTCAATATGGAAATCATGGGAATACCCAATACATTAAATGAACGTATTCGCGCTTCAATAGATCAGATGCCCGAGCCGAGTTTGTCTTTAACAGCTAAAGAGAAAGCGCTTTTGTTAGATTTGATAAAGCGCTTAACAGAACTTTAGTCATAATGTTCAATTGGGATATTGCGACAATTATTAGTAAAAGATAGGGGTATTTAAATGAAGGATGACATCCAAGAAATTTTACTGAACGAAGAAGAAATCAACGGTATTTGCGCGCGCATTGGCGATCAAATAACGAGGGACTATTGGGACAAAGATTTACTTGTAGTGGGCATTTTAAAAGGTGCGAGCCTATTTATGAGCGACTTAATTCGAAAAATAGATCACCCCGTTCAAATGGACTTTATGGCAGTGTCAAGTTATGGCCTTTCTACTGAGAGCTCTGGTGTAGTAAGGATTCTCAAAGATTTAGATACAAGCGTTGAGGGACGCCATGTGTTAATTGTCGAAGACATTGTAGATACGGGCCTCACATTAAAGTATCTACAAGAAAATCTTAAGAGTAGAAAAGCTAAATCAGTCAAATTGTGTACACTACTCGATAAACCGGCGCGCAGAAAAGTATCTATCGATATTGATTACTGTGGTCTAGAAGTACCTGATGCGTTTATAGTTGGCTATGGCATCGACTACGCTGAACGTTACAGAAATTTGCCTTATGTGGCCATTCTCAAAGAGTCTGTATATAAATAACACATCAGTAAATAGCAAACAAAATGTAGCAGATAACGCGCATTATATCAGCACTACTTTTATTCATTCTCTATAAAGACGAATGAATACAATTCGCTTACAATGGACAAGGTTAAAACCTGCCATTGAAATATTATGGGATGGTTAGCATGGCTAACCTGGGAGGATACAATGAAAAAGTTAGTTCCTGTTGGTATTTCAAATCGTCACTTGCACTTGTCTCAAGCCGACATCGATGTTCTTTATGGAACAGGTCATCAACTCACGAATTTTAAAGATCTCAAGCAGCCTGGGCAGTATGCATGCGAAGAAAAAGTGGATCTTGTGGGACCTAAGGGTGTGATCAAAGGTGTACGTGTACTTGGGCCAGCTCGTAAGCAAAGCCAAGTAGAGGTATCTATTACAGACTCATTCGTATTAGGGGTAAAACCACCTGTGCGTAGTTCTGGCGATCTTGCTGGCAGTCCGGGTGTGAAGTTAGTTGGACCAAAAGGTGAGGTAGAAATTTCTGAAGGTGTAATCGCGGCGGAGCGCCATATTCACATGCACACTTCAGAGGCTGAGGTATTCGGTCTTAAAGATAAAGACCTGGTACAAGTTAAGGTCGATGGCCATCGAGGCATTATCTTTGACAATGTTTTAGTACGTGTACATCCCGAGTTCGCATTAGAATTCCATGTAGACGTAGATGAAGGAAACGCTGCTGGTCTTCAAAATGGCCAAGAGGTAGAAATATTATAAGGAGTGATCTCGTGAAAGTAAATCGCTATATCGATCATACTGTATTAAAGGCAGATGCAAGACAATCAGATATTGTTACGGCCTGCGAAGAAGCAAAAATGCATGATTTCTATTCTGTTTGTGTGAATAGCTACTATGTTCCGCTTGTAAAAGAAAAACTCACCGGAAGCACTGTGAAAGTATGTGCTGTTGTTGGATTTCCACTCGGTCAGTCCATGAGTGAAGTGAAAGCATTTGAAGCTGATTTGGCAATACAAGCGGGTGCAGATGAAATCGATATGGTTATCAATGTTGCAGCATTGAAAGATGGCAACCTTGATTTGGTTTACAACGATATCCTAGCAGTAAAAGAAAAAACACATAACCGCGCAGTCTTAAAGGTAATTATAGAGGCGTGTCTCTTGAATCAAAGTGAAAAGCAGATTGCCTGTGAACTCTCTAAAAAGGCGGGTGCTGAGTTTGTAAAAACATCAACTGGATTTAGCACTGGAGGCGCCACAGTTGAAGATATTGCATTGATGCGCAGTGTTGTTGGACCCGAAATGGGCGTTAAGGCTTCTGGCGGCGTTCGTGATTTTGAGACTGCAATGGCTATGATCAACGCAGGTGCAACGCGCATTGGTGCTAGTGCCTCAGTTGCCATCGCAGAAAAGTCCATCGCACAAGATTCAGGCTACTAGTTTTTAAGCTCAATAGAATAAACTTAAATAAAGGGGTACGTCTTTCTCATGAAGGCGTACTTTTTATTTACGAATGCGTAAAATGCTGTATAATAAAGGATAGAGAGAATAGAATTTTCTGTCAAATTGAACAATTTAGATGGATTAGAGGCGGGCTTATGACAATCTATGAAAACGATTACTTCAAACTAGTTCTAGAGGGTATTAATGTATGGATACACATGATAGCACCTGGTTTCGACATCAAGGGTTTTAGTGCTGTCGGTGACCAGATACCACGTTTGAAGTTGACAAATTTTGGAAACTTGACCAAATCCCTAAATTATGAACTCAAAGCACCTGTGATTATTGGCGTATACAGACACAAAATAGAAGTGGATGTATCCTCAGATGCCTTAAAGGCGACAGCTCAGGTGCTACTCACTCAAGATGAATACGAACGCGAAAAGGGAACGGTAGTAGCAGAACTCATTCACGCCATAAAAGAGAAGGCGATTATTCATGGTATCCTCAAAGAAGTATTAAGTAGGCCGTTGCCTTTATTGGAAAAATTCGTAATTGCAGAAGGTATACAGCCAGTAGATGGCGATGATGCGATTATTAAGTACTATCAGCTTTCAGATCAAAAGCCCAAGGTGCTACTTGATGGCAAGGTCAATCATTACGAGCTGAATTTAATCGACAACATTCACGTAGGTGAGTGGTTAGGCGAAAAATCACAAGCGACACAAGGCAAACAAGGGGTTAACATCTACGGTGAAGAAGTGCCCGCAAAATCAGGGCGGGATCAAATGTTGCGCTACGACTTTAAGACTGTCTCAAAAACCGTTCAAGAAGATGGCAGTGAACATTTGTATGCATTAAAAGATGGCGCCGTTCGTATCATAGACGGAAAAATAGGCGTCGACAATCATCTAAAGATAAGTGGCGACGTAGACTTTAACACTGGAAATATCGACTTTGATGGTTACGTGACAATCACGGGAACAGTTAAGGATGGATTTTCTGTTAAGGCTCAAAATGATATTACAATTCTCGGTGAATTGGGCATTGGAGCAGTTACTTCAATTCAAAGTACAAAGGGCAGTATCTTTGTAAAGGGCGGTGTCAATGGCAAGAATATTGCCAAAATCATTGCTGGCAATCACATTTACCTGAAGTATGCAAATGAATGTACAGTTGTTGCCGAGAACTCGATTAATATTGGGTTTTATGCGATGGACGCACAGTTAAGGGCAAAAAAGGTGATTGTCAATCCCGCGCAGGGAAGAGTAATTGGAGGTCGCATTGAAGCTGAGCATCAAATCGTCACGGGCACTTTGGGCAACCAATCCGAACGCCGAACAGAGGTCTTTGTCAATGGTTTCGAGAGGTGCTCTGTAAAAGATGAATTAGATGCACTGGCTATTAGCCATAAAGAGTTGATTTCTAGAACTAATAAAATAAAGAGACAATTAGAAGTGTTCGAAACCCACATTCAACAACTAGACGAAAAGGCGCTCAATACGTTTAAGGGTATGAAAATTAGCTATGAACATGCCATGGATGAACTCGTCCGCATGCAGAATAAGATTGAACAACTTACTGAAGTCCTAAAAACCCGCGGTGATGGCGAAGTTCAAATTGCTTTATCTGCATTTCCAAAAACTGTTCTAGAGATTAAACAACATCAGAAGCGCATCACTGACACGGTCTCTGGTTCCTTCTATGTTAAAGACAACAATATGCTCTTTGAGGTAAAGTGAGGCACATATGATAGAAAATCGATATCTAAAACTTCAAGAAGCCGTAGATTTCTTCTCACAAAGTCTCCATGTAGAGCAATTAATGGCATATGGCTATGAGTTGATTCATCGCTCGCTTTCACTTAAACAATCGGCTTTGTTTATGCTTCAAGAACAGCGATATACACTATTAATGCAGAATCATTATGAAATTACAGCCTTCGACGAACCTGAAAATCCAAATCATAAACTGCTTGCAGAACGTTTTGGACGCGTCTTGACGAAGGACTTTGAACGATACTTTTCAGAAGTGTTGGTGTCTTCTTTTCATGTGGAAATGGTCATTCCTATAATTAATAAAGAGCATCTCGTTGGATTTATTTTGTCGAGTGGCACAAACTTTGGATTGCTAGATGATGAAATTCTTGAGTTTACATCATCGATTAATCAGTTAATGAATAAGGCATATGAACATGCGAGTGCATATAGTGCCCTTGAGATAAAAAATTTAGAGCTAGATAAGCGAGTTTTTAATCTCTTTTTTATCAATCATAGTTCGAGACTTTTAATGTCTGAGTTAAATCTAAATCAGTTATATAGCCTATGTGTAGATATTGTGAGAGAGTTAACTGCAAGTGCCATCACAACCTTCTTTGTCACCGATGAATCCTCTCAGAAGATGCTTCTGAAGGGTTACAAAAATATTGTCGCGTTCGACCAATACTATGATGAATTAGCATATCCCAGACTGCAAAATTCCCCAATTAAGGCCGTTTACCATATGGGAACAGAGCGAGAAGCGCTTGAGCAGATCGTACAAGATTTAACCCCCCTCGACAATGTCAAAGCAGAGCACGTCATCTTTATTGTCAAAGAAAAAGTATTGGGCTTAATCACCATTTCAAAACCTGTAAACCATTCAGATTACGATAAAACTGTCTTAGAACTTATTGTAAGTATTGCAAACTCTATTTATATCGCGATGAATAATGCGATTCAATTTCATGAGATTCAAGTTCAGGAGCGTCAGTTGGCCGCAAAAGTACAGGCCATTAGCAGTTTAAATCGCTCCATTAAGAATATTCAATCTTGTCAAACCATAGACGAAATGATAGAGATTGTTATGCAAACTCTGCTTTATGGATTTGGTGTAGAGCGCTTAGCCATACTCTTAGAAGATGAGAAGAGTCGTGTTTGTGTTTCGCACCATGGATTCGATGAGAAACCCAATTGGCTAGAAACACTGACAGATAAGCAATTGGCAATGCAAGTTGCATTCACAGAAAATCAGGCTAGTCAGATTGTCAAGACATTGGGTCTAGAAGAGCGATATCTGCAAGACGATCACAACTGCTTGATTATATTGCCTATTGAAATGGACGTCATTACAGAAGCAGGGCAATTGAGGCTAGGTACTCTGTTTATTGACAAGTTGTCTCATCCGCTGCAGCCGCAAGACGAAATGGCCTTCGAAGCATTAGTCAATGCGATTGCCCCATACATCTATTGGCATAAACAAGAGAGCAAGTGTAAAAATGAACATAACGAGCGGGCAGAAATAAAGCTTAAAAGGCTGCTAAATGAGGCATATCGTACTTTTGTTACACACCAAATTCCGTATTGGGCGTATGTGAAGCCTATTCAAGGAAGCATTGAGACAGTGCTTCTACAAGAAAGAGAAGGCGCTTCAGATGCACATGGGGTTATTATTGGCGCCTATTACATCAGTGTCTCTCATCATGAGCGCTTCGAAGAAAACGTGTTGGCAATTGAGGGCCAAGAAGTTGATCTAACCCTTGCCGCTATTACGTCGATTTTGTTGTAGTCCCGTACATTGAAACCCTCAGCTTTTGCTGAGGGTTTTTTTATGGATGTCGTGTAAAAAAAAAGAAGGATGATGTATACTGATATAGAGAGGTTTATTATGAGATATTTATGTATTCAAAATCCAAAATCCGGACAACGCGCCATTCAACGTAACATGATGCGCGTCGTGGAACGCTTAAAAAGTGAAGGCCACCAAGTAGAAGTTCTCAATACTGAATCAGAAGGGGATGCACAGAAATTTGCACAAGCGTGTATTTCAATGCCTTCAATTGATTTAATTGTCGTTATAGGTGGAGATGGCACTGTCAACGAAGTAGTCAATGGTCTATATCTCAATGGTGAGCGCGATGGTGCCAGGCACTCATTGGCACCACTGGCAATCATCCCAGCAGGTACAGTGAACGATTTCGCCAATCACTTTAAATTGCCCTACAAAGAAAATGCCATATTCAACTATCTGAATCATTTTCAAAGTACACGGGTAGATATTGGCGAAGTGAACGGCAAATACTTTACCAATGTGGTTGCAGCTGGTTACATATCTGATGTTGGTTACAAGGTTCAAAGAAAACACAAGAAGCGGTTTGGCAGATTGGCTTATTATGTAGAAGGCACCATCGAAGCCATCAAGTACTTAAAGCACTCCAATCGCTTTACTTTTAAGATATCAGAGCACGAGGTCGCTCTCGATGCGTATATGTTTATCGCCTTAAATACGACTTATCTAGGCGGATTATCATACTTTGCACCTACAGCAAATTGTGAAGATGGTTTTTTAGATTTGATAATCATAAAAAAAACAGGACTCATCGGTGGCTTCTTGCTCCTGATAAAAATCCTGTTAGGGAAACATATTGATGATAAAAATGTAATTTACTTTAAAACAAAGGGATTTCAGGTGGATGCCAATCGACCTCTCGATGTTGATATCGACGGCGAAAAGGGCACGCAACTTCCTTTAGATATCAGGGTTAAGAAGCAGTTTGTAAATCTTGCAGTCCCTATTAGCGATGGTGTTTAAGCCTTAATATCCAATAAATGCACTGGATTAGCTGATGCGTTTTCAGTGTTTAACGAGCTCACTAATCGGTCGAAGAGGTAAAATAAATCTGTAATGATACCTTTAGAACCAATGAGTAAAGCATGGGATTTTACAATGCCTTCCTTTGCAATTTGATGTTTCATAACAATGGGATCATACTCCAGAAATAGGAATTGACGAACGCTGATGCCATAAGTTGAGAAAGCTGGTTTGTGAAACACTAAGAAGTGTTGTAATGCTTGATCTACTTGGCATCCTTCTTTTTCTTCAACTTTAATGAGAATGTCAATCAGCGCATTATACTGCTTAATGACTTGTATCACCTGATGCGCAAGGTCTTTCGAATGTTCTCGAATTGTTTTTTTTGCTCGGTCTCTTTCTACAATAAGTTGGTGGAGCAGCGTATCCTCACTGCGGTGCATATCCCCTTGTTTTGACGACAGTACATCGTGATAGTGGTGAACCAGACGAGATTGAACTGTCGTAACGGGTTTGATGTTATAAGCACTTATTTTTTTCGATTGAATCGTTGATGTTAAATGAGGCATTGAGGTTGTAGAAGCACGTTGGACAGTCACAATATCACCTTCCTATCTATATTTAAATATAGTATCGGCAATAGTTAACGTTTTATTGAGGAACTTATGGAAAAATTATCTATTGAATCAAAATTTGGGCCTTTTCCCACGCAATTTACAGAGGATTTGCCCGATTCTCAAGCAATCCAACTCATGCGATTGAGCACACATTCAAAGAAATGGGATGGGTGTAGCGGTGACGAAATCGCGTTGGCGCGCATGCAACAAGCAGTCAATCACTGGGTAAGCACACCCCAGTACAAACATTATGTCGATCATTTGTGTACAGTTTTTAGGGATTTTAATGGGTTTTCAGAGTTCCTTTTCGGTTTGAACCTATTCGATCATAAATATGAAAACCCACATGTGATGCTTACAAGTCTCTACGAATGGACACGAGCTATAAATTTTTCTACGACAATTGAAACGACATTTTCAAAAGAAGATGTTTTTCAAAATGAGTTCTACATCATTCTTCTAAAGTATTGGTTGAATGCTAATCGCACAGATGTGTTTGGTTTCTCTTGGCTAGACGAGGTACTCGTAGAATCTTCGGAGTCTAAGGTTGAGTATCGTACATTGTTGTATCATTTCGAATCTCAGCATGTCTATCAGATGATGTACTTGCATGACTTCTTGAATGAGAGTCAGCATTTAAAACATCAATCATTGAGACAAAAGTACGCCTTGACCCTGGCTATCACCCTTTACAAAAATGGAATTTCAATCGATCTGGCCAAACTCTGTGCTGCGTCACTTTGCGTGGGCTTGGGGCGCTATGCTGCCACAATGGATTCACCAGCAATCACTTTGGGACAAAACGAAGTGATTACTGGTTTATGGTACGAACAGAGAAATCTTCATTACAGTGGTCATATTGCCATGCACCACGATTTGGAGCGTTTTTCTGTTGAACAGTTAAGTATAGAAGCACTTTTGTTGATTTATTGCGACTTAAGCACAAGTACACTCAAAAACACAAAAGCAATAGAACGTTTAGCAGATTTTGAGATGTTTTTAGATTCACATGGTGTACTTTTCGATACGCGCGAACTCGACAATGATAATAATCACAACCATACAAAATTTAAAAATCCTATTTATGCCTTAACACAAGGCGATGAAGTGACCAAACACTATAGATTACTAGGCATCCAGCACAGTATAGAAATGATGCATGTCTTTAGAACAGAATCGAGTATGAATACGATTCTCGAACGTGCGAGAAGCGAGGGTTCTCCACATCACTTTAGAAGTTACATCGCCGTATTCGAAACCTATTATCCTTATTTAACGCTGCGTCAGAAGCAAAATTTGCTGGTGTTTTTGTTTGAAGCACTAACAAATCCCGAAGAGGACATTCGAGAGAATTGCGCGCGGCTTATGGGGATGATTATCGCTTCGAGCGATATAAAAGGCGACGATTGTCCACAGGGAATAAGGCTTTTTCAGCTGTACTTCGAGCGCTATTTAGAAGCAGATGTAGCGACAACACCAAGACATCGCGCATGGATAGGTCACTCCTTGGGCGCATTTGTGCGCGCGCTCTTTCATCGTGCAGATGAAGATCATATACCGATGTTGGCATCATCCTTATTGCGTAACATTACAGGTTTTCTAGGCCGTGAAAATGTAACTATTTACGTGTTAAAAGTGCTTAAGCATTTGCCCATTGAGCGATTGAGTGAAATGCAACAGTCACAAGCCCTAGCAATGATTCATCAGTTGGCAGATTCCAACAGTGGAAAATTAAAGCTAGAAGGGTTAGAAGCGCTACATGAGCTACTTCCTAAGGTTCAGAAAGGGGTAGCAGACAGCTTCGAATGCGATTTGTTGTTTTCAGAGCCTACTGGGTCATATATTGCGGTCTTTGCTTCAATGGCAAGGCGCTTGAAAA
>CALFXQ010000168.1 GCA_937958285.1 uncultured Fusibacter sp.
ATGTCTAAGCGAATTGGTCAGGGACATCTAGAGGTGGCACAGAAAATAAGCTCTCAAGGACTACTCATTGGCTTACTGCTAAGCATTCTTGTAGGCATTATTGGCATCTTTTTTACAAGACAATACTTTATGTGGTTTACAGATAATCCTTGGATTGTCGCTGAGGGCACTCGGTACACTCAGATTGTGACCGTGCTATCGCTTTTTAGAATATTGGCCCAAACTGCAACTAGCACACTGCAAGGTTCTGGACAGATGGTGCCTCCAATGCTGGCGCAACTTTTAGGCGCATTGCTAAACATCATTCTCGATCCTATCATGATATTTGGTTGGTGGTTCTTCCCAGCGTGGGGTGTTACAGGCGCGGCTATAGCCACTGTTGTCTCACAAATTGTTTCGATGCTCTTTATTTGGACCGTTCTACTTAAGGGAAATTCGCCAATTAAGCCGACATTAACCTCTCTAAAACCCAATGCAGCTTTAATGCGAGAGATTGTTCAAGTAGGTTTACCCGCAGCAATCATGCAAGGGCTTGGTTCTGTAATGCTAGCTGGCATCAACTTAATACTTGCGCCTTTTGGAGATACTGCACTTGCCGTTATGGGCGTTTACTTCAAGCTTCAGTCCCTCGTATTTATGCCGATTTTTGGTTTAAATACCGGAACATTGCCCGTTGTAGGATTCAATTTTGGCGCGAAAAATCGCAAACGTGTTCTTGCCGCCGTAAGATTTTCGAGCACTGTGGCCCTTGTTTATATGTCCTTGTGTTTATTGGTCTTTCAGTGGATCCCGAAAAATATGCTAGAATGGTTTAATGCGAGTAATGAGATGCTGAGAATTGGTATTCCCGCTCTTAGAATAATCAGTATGTCCTTTCCTTTTGTCGCGGTAACCATCATCTTAAGTGGTGCTTTAAATGGCTTGAGTAAATCAACATACAGTTTGATGATTTCTATTGTAAGGCAATTTGTCATTTTATTGCCATTCGCTTATTTCTTGGGACAAAGGGTGGGCATCTCGGGTATTTGGTATGGCTTTGTTGCCGCTGAAATATCAGGCATTTTGCTCACGCTCCTTTTATTCCAAAAGGCAGTCCGTCAACAATTGTGAAGCATCTAAATTATGTGAGGTATTTAATATGAAAAAAATGCAAAAGTATGCAATCTTAATGGTTATCATGTCGGTCATCCTTATACTTGTTAGTGGCTGTGCAACACTTAGATCTCAGTTTAAGGACATGGGTGCAGAAATACTCGGACTCGAGCGCACTTTTAAGGTCTACGATGACTACGGAAACGAGACGATGACTGTTACAGGTACTCGAACCGACATGCAGCCCTCAGAAGTTGAAAATGTGATTTTGATTGAAGTCGACGGAAGCCGTTGGCAACACGTGGGTTCAACATTAATTGCTTTTGAGTCCAACTTGGTAAACCACATTGATGGCTACAAAGATGCGCTTAACCTCTCGGGAAAAGGCGGATCGATTACTGCAATCGACAAAGCTGTCAATCAGTTCTTCTCAAATGCAATAGGTCTTCAGCGCATCATCATTGTAAAGACTCAAGCTGGAGTTCCCATCGCCGTTTTCGAGGGTGATAATGTGCTTGTTGAAGCATCAACACTGCCGCAAACCACAAAAATTTTAATCGACAACAAAAGACTGCACATCTATCGCGCAGATTTAGAGATTATCGAAACTTCTCTCTTTGGCAATTAAAAAGACGTACCCTAGTTAAATGGAAAAGCACCTCGTCTTAGCTTACGGTTTTTGCCCCTATCTCAGTAGATAGCGAGCAGATCGCAAAGCTCAGAAGCGAGGTGCTTTTTTAACGATTATCGATGATGATAATGCGTATGCAAGAGACTATGGGACATATGTCCAAGCGGCTCTCCTAAAAATGCTTCATAAAGGTGCTGAACCCATGGATTCAGATGTGACATGCGCAGTGCATTGGCCTCATCTAGGGCATATAGACTATCCATCCGGGCAACTTTCGTAGCCTTAGAAGAGATAGGTTGCCCACCGCCACCTAAACACCCACCAGGGCAGGCCATAATCTCAATAAAGTGATAGGGAGAGCGCCCTTCGCGTATTTCGTCCATAAGCTTTCTCGCTTGACCCAAGCCGCTTGCAGCAGCTACTTTTAAGCTTAGCTCACCCAATTGTACCGTCGCTTCTTT
>CALFXQ010000169.1 GCA_937958285.1 uncultured Fusibacter sp.
GTAAAGCATTAAACAGACACCAGTCCTCTATATAAAATAGAGCGCATGACGGATTAAGTGAGGTCCTTAAAATGACAAAAATTCCCTACCTCTTTCCATTAGCCGCATCAAATGTCTTAACTGAACTAAGCGGCATATCAACCCAAGAATTACTGTCCATGCTCGCACCCATTATCATCTTGCAACTCGGAATTGCCATCTACTGCCTATTCCTCATCTGGACCAAGGGGGTTTCTAGTTTAAACCGTTGGATTTGGAGTGCGTTTGTGCTCTTTGTAAACCTACTTGGCCCAATTGCCTTTTTGCTCTTTGGAAGAAAGCGATGGCAAGATGATGACAAATACTAATCCGTCAACACCGCTAATAGCTGTCAGTCACCTCGTCAAGCAATATGGCCCACACCCAGTGTTAAAGGATCTAAATCTCACCATTTACCCAGGCGAGATCTACGGTTTTATCGGGCATAATGGCGCAGGAAAATCGACTACCATGCAGTTGATTATGGGTCTGCTAAAGGCAAATAGCGGAACAATCACCCGCGCTCCCCATCTTCACGCTACAAACCTAGGTTATCTTCCCGAATCGCCCGAGTTCTTTCCCTATATGAGCGCCGTACAGTATTTGCGCTATATCGGCGAGACAGGTGGTCAAAGCAAAATCGCCATTCAAAAGCGCTCCCACGAACTCTTGGCGATGGTAGACCTAGAGCAAAAGGCGCACCATCCCATTGGCGGTTACTCCCGAGGCATGAAACAACGCCTAGGGCTCGCCGTAGCACTTTATCACAATCCAGAACTGCTCTTGCTCGACGAACCTTCTTCTGCCCTCGACCCCATGGGGCGCCAAGCTGTGGTCAAAATCTTAGCACAACTCAAGGCACAGGGTAAAACCATCTTTCTCTCCACCCATATTCTCGACGATATTGAGCGCATTTGCGACCGCATTGGCGTGCTTCACGGCGGCCATCTAGCCCTTGAAGGCCCACTCAGTCATCTTTTGGAATCCGCTGGAGGTCAAGGCATCGTCGTGACTTTTACAGAAGAGGCCAGCGAGCTAGAAATCCAGAGCTTTTGCAGAGCCTGCGCGGGTCAAATAGCAGGATCTTGGTCTCTCATTGAGCCAAAAGTGGTTCTCTTTACAACAGGTTTAAATACAGCCATGCACTTTACCCACTTATTACAAGTTGCGGCTACTGCACCGACAATCGTGCAAGGTGTTCATAAGCAGCAAGCCACCCTCGAAGACCTCTACATGAAAGTGGTGAACACATGATTAAGCACGTTAACGCCCACGGCTTCATGGCCAGTATGCGCGCCAGCCTAAAAAAAGAATGGCTTGAAGCAGTAGCTACCCATCGTTTACTCATTATTGCATTGGCCTTTCTGTTTTTTTCACTGTTGGATCCATTGATGTTAAAAATTATGCCCCTTCTCTTAAAAAATCAGCTTAAGGGCATCGATTTAAGCGCTCTATTCACTGCGAGTCAACTGTCTGCAGTGCAATCCTTTATCGGCGACCTACAAGAAATTGTGCAATTTGTGCTGATACTCACCCTTATGGGGATTGTCTCACAAGAGCGTCTGGAAAAGCGCTTGGTGATTCCCGTGTCTATGGGTCTCGATTTACGTGCTGCCTATTTGGCAAAATGGCTGCTGTACAGCCTCGCACTCACCCTTATTGTCCCGGTAGCCATATATATCGCCAACCTCTATGGGGGATTGCTATTTGGATTTGAACAAATGCCTGGGCCAACCTTACTCGAGAGAAGTATTGCTGTAACGCTGTACTTTGTGGGTGTACTGAGCCTTTTGATGATGTGCAGCGCGCGCTTTAAACGCCCTTTGACCGCTGGATTTATGTCTCTTTTTGCAGTTTATGGACTCTCTGCTATAATGGGAATATGGGAATCTGCAAAATTGTGGTTTCCCCAGACCTTAATCGGCTATGCAACGAACGGCTTAGAGGGCGGCGCCTATCCATGGGAGTCCGCAGTGACTGTGCTTATTGTTATAGGCCTGTCGTTTGTTAGCCTCCTCATGAGGAAAGACTATGTGGCCAAGTCCATTTAAAGAAACAAAACCTTCTACCGAACAAGAATATACCCTAGAAACGCTAAATTTAGCA
>CALFXQ010000170.1 GCA_937958285.1 uncultured Fusibacter sp.
TGCAATATATTGAGGATCCGGCAAGTAATGATGTTCACCTTTTGGAAGTGGCACAATGATATCCGCACCCGTTACACGAAGTGGAGGCGCTTCAAGATAGAGGAATGCTTCTTCATTTGCTGTGGTGATAATCTCTGCTGCTGCACTAAAGGACTTTACGGCCTCTTGTACAACCGCTAATCTACCAGTCTTTTTCACGCTGTTGATGACAAGTTCTTTGTCCCATGGTTGAATTGTTCTTAAATCGATTATTTCTAAACTATGGCCTTGTGCAGAAAGAATTTCCGCAGCCTTTTGCACATCTCGAATCATGGCACCCCAGCACACCACTGTAAGGTCTGTACCTTGCTGAAGTATTTTGCCTTTGCCGATAGGAATTGTATAGTCACCTTCTGGCACCTCTTGCTTGAATGCGCGATAAATTCGCTTAGGTTCCATAAAGATTACCGGGTCAGGGTCTCGTATAGCTGCCAACAACAAACCTTTTGTATCATATGGCGTTGAAGGAACCACAAGTTTTAACCCAGGAATATGAGCAAAGAGCACTTCCAAACTCTCCGAGTGATGCTCAAGGGCTCTTACGCCTGCACCATAGGGCATTCTAATAACAAGAGGGACAGTAAATCTTCCTCTAGATCTGTTGCGCATTCTCGCTACATGCGTAACAATTTGGTTGTAAGCAGGAAATACAAAACCATCGAACTGTATTTCGACAACCGGTTTTAGTCCATTAATCGCCATACCTACGGCACTGCCCACAATACTTGACTCGGCAAGTATTGAATCAAAGCAACGACGTTCACCATATTTCGCTTGAAGTCCAACAGTAGCTCTAAAAACGCCACCTTCATAACCTACGTCTTCACCGTAAACGACAACGGACTCATCACGACCCATCTCAAAATCTAAAGCATGTGTAACTGCCTCAATTAAACTCATAACTGCCATGGAAGCCTCCTTATATCTGAGACGCGTAATAGCGTTTTCTATCTTCGTATTGTGCAACCAACTCTGGTGTCTTTTCGGCATAGTGGAAATCAAATACATCTTCGAGTGGCACTAAACCTGAGTTTTCTACTTTTTCAAACTCCTCTTTTACATACTTTTCGTATGCTTCTAACTCCTTCGCATCTTGATCTTCGCTCCACAGACCTTTTGCGAGAAGGTACTTTTTGAAACGCAATACTGGGTCTTTTGGCTCCCACGACTTCACTTCTTCGTCACTTCGATATTTGGTTGGATCATCAGCTGTTGTGTGGGCACCTAAACGATAAGTATAACACTCAATAAGACTTGGACCCTCACCGCGTCTAGCTCTATCTACTGCCTCTTTAGTCGCTGCATAAACAGCAAAAATGTCGTTGCCATCCACTTGAATACCTGGCATACCATAGGCAATGGCCTTCTGAGCAATCGTATCAGAACTTGTCTGCACTTTTCGCCTAGTCGATATTGCGAATTGATTGTTTTGTACGATAAATACATTAGGTGTTTTCATAACTGCTGCAAAATTAAGCGCCTCGTGAAAATCTCCTTGTGAAGTACCTCCATCGCCGACATATGCAATTGCTACATCTGTTAGACCTCTATACTGAGCAGCATATGCAAGCCCAGTTGCGTGTTGCAATTGAGAAGCAATAGGCACAGATATGGGTAGTATACGCACATCTTCTGGCATATGCATGCCACGTTCATTGCCGTACCAATAGAGTAGAATATTGTAAATTGGCGCTCCCCTGTAAAGCCACGCACCAAGTTCTCTGAATGAAGATGCCATCCAGTCCGTATGCAAGGTCGCTGCAATTGAACCAACTTGTGTTGCTTCTTGTCCTAAGTTTGGTGCATATGTCAGCATTCTTCCTTGTCTCTGAAACTGAAGGGTTTTTGTATCGACCATTCTACTAAGCAGCATTGTCTTGTACATTTCTAGCAAAGTAGCATCGTCAATCTCGGGAAGTAGCTTTTCATCGATAATTTCACCTTCGATGTTCATAATGCACAACTGCTCTTTTTTTAGTGGATCATAAGCTTCAAAATACATAATGCCTCCTTTTTTAATTTGCATCGTATCGTTTGTTTGATTGCCAGTCCTCTATCATAAATGGTTTTTGCAATCTTTCTTTAAGTAAGTCACCAACAGCTGAGTCCAAACTTCCCTCTATGCCAAATACACGACCATTTCTAACGACTAGTTTCAGACGTGTACCCATAAAGTCAAAGTGCGATGAAAACTCTGGTGTATTGCCAAATGTCCATTCCCATGACTTTAATTGTTTTTCCACATCGCCAAGTATCGACATAACGAGGTCTTTCTCATCGACTTTGAGCACCTCGATGTGTTGGTTAAGCGTCTTTGCCACCGACTTCGTACCATTTATGAGATCAAATGCATCGACGAAATCTGATATTGTCAAATGTGGATACAACGCACACAAATTGGCTACTGGCTGCCTCACAGAGGCAACCGCCTTAGATACCGTACTATGTGATGCCGTACTGTTAGATGACACACTGCTGAATGAACTATCATTAGAAGCAACACCCCCTTCGTCTGCCTTTAGATATTGCCACAAACGGTTGATGTCTGCTTCGAATAGCATCGTGAGATGGTGTAACATGCGTCCTTGAAAATAATAAAATGCAGTCCCCGAAATCTTGTAACCTTGAACGGTAATTTCACCACGTTCGCCAACCCGAGCCGGCACTCCAAGCAGGGAAAAGGTTTTCAATAACGTATCAAAATGTGCGCCTTTAGAAGCGCCGTCAAAAAAACTGATATTTAAGTTACCAGGGTCATGATAGACCGTACCGCCACCAGAATGCCTCCTTATTATGGGCACACTCCCTGCAAAAGCTTGTTGCAAATCCACTTCATGCCACGGGCTTTGATTTCTGCCTATAAATAACGATGGGCTATTTTGCCACAAGAGAACTTTAGGTCCAATGTTCTTCTTAAACAATGCTGTTTCGAGAGAAGTATTTTTGTAAGGATCCAACCCCTCTATCAACCAGGTGTCCAAAAGCTCACCTCCTTATCTAATATACAATTATTATACACCACAAAGTGGCATATGACAAAAACAATTTTTATGTGATTCTCATTATCACCATTTCTTATTTACCCATCTTGTTTTCGATATAACAAAAGCACACGAAATTTCGTGTGCTTTTACTAGTTTATTTTAA
>CALFXQ010000171.1 GCA_937958285.1 uncultured Fusibacter sp.
GTTTAACCGCTCAACGGTGTATAGATACGTATCTATTGCTGGCGATGTGTCTGAGGCGAGTTCTGATGGCCTCATAAAAGGTACTTCTGCACCGTACTTTAAAGCAACTTGAGCAATCTCTTCATCGTCGGTAGACACCACAACTCGTGTAATCAGTGTTGAAGCGAGTGCTTGTTCTATACTAACGGCAATGAGTGGTTTACCACAAAAGTCGCGTGTGTTTTTTCCGGGCAATCCTTTTGAACCGCCTCTTGCGGGAATAATTGCAAGCATAATGACTCCTTTGCTTCAATACGAATAAGACTGTGGATAGCCTTTTCCAATTAGTATATAGTGATCGTCATCTTTATGGGGAACCTGAGGTTCTGTTACTTTGAAGTGACACGCTTCGACTACCGGGAGGGCCGCTGCCTCGCTTTCTTGTCTTGCGAGTTGAACGAGATAATCGCTCGTATAGATCGATGGTTGCATGTACGACTCACGCCAAAATTTAGGGTTGCGATGGTGATTAATCACATACTCAAACCCTTCTTTAGTTATACCCAACCATTGACAGAATAATTCAATAGATTGAGGTTGCTTGAATAAGTTATTCTCGATTAGAGAAATACCCTCCGAACGCGATAGTCGCTTCAATCGCAATTCCCTTGTGGCATGATCTACCACTTTACCATAGCCATGTTTGGCAAACTTAATGTAGTCGTGAATGTCTGAATAATGAAAGCAATCTACATCGTTATAGGTGTCGAATGTTCTTGTTTGAGACGTTGTTTGGTAGGCGAAATTTTCAATCATAGACTCGTGTTGCTGCTTGGAGTCCCATCTAATATAATTGTTGAGGTATATGCCGCGCACTCCTATTGTCGCTAATTGTCGATCCGAAGGATATAAAAATGGAATCATATCCTCTTCCTTAATCCCATCTTCAAACCGTATTAAGTCTTCGGCCTCATAGCCCATCAAATCGTGTTCTTTGCGATATTTTCTGGTCATTTCTACTTCATCGTGATGCGAGAACATACCCACTTGATCAACGCCTTGATGTGCCCCCCATATGATCAATGGAATCTTAAATCTGACAGCCACTTGAACCGGAAATACCGTTTGACCCGCAAGACAATGCCAGTACATACTCCCAAAATCCCTCAAAGTGATGCGCGTCAACCGTTTGACAAGTTCAGGATTAACCGTACTTGTTATAAGATCGCAATCGAACTGTATTCTTAAATTTGCTAAATTTCTGATGCCCAGAGGTGTATTGTAATGCTTGTTATAGGTGACCAGCAAAGGATTCATGCCATACTTATTCTTGATTAAATCTACAATAAAGTAAGAGTCGCGCGCGCCACTCACAGGAATTATACAGTCGTAATTTGTCTGGCTTCGGTTTTTGTAGCTATCGAGAATCTTTTTTAGCTTTTTCGCTTTCTTTTGCCAATCGATTTCGTCTTTTTCTTCGTGAACTCTACACCCACTGCAAACACCTTCATCGTCAAATGTAAGATGAAGAGGATGCTCTGATGTATAAAAACAACGCTTACAATACTTTATCATACCTCACCTCTACACTTAGATGACTTCCTCTTCAATTCGTTCGAACAGCATATCTCTTAATACATCATCGTCTAGTTTTTTTAAGCGGTCACATGCATCAAAGTCGTGCGCTAAATAATCATAGCTTTGGTCGAGCCTAATATCTCCTCTACCTGCTAACTGGGATTTTATTGTCATCACGGAGTGTTCTACAAAATGCAACTTATTGCCAATTGCAGCGACCTGTGCCTCTGTTCCTTCGAATAGAAGTTCAAGATGCTTCACCGCACCATAACCCCCTAGAGGTATTACAGGTACGGATACACGTTCAATAACCCTTTTCACCAATTCTAAATCATAGCCTGAATATTGACCATCACAGTGGACACTGTTGATTAACCACTCACCTATGCCTCTCTTTGTGAGATCTTCTAAGCGAGATAGCCAATCCTCAGAAATCGCTCCTTGTCGTTTAATATAATCATATCGATAGTATTGCTCACCCATTTTTACAATGTCCATTGAGCCAATTAGACATTGATTTCCAAAGATATTCGCAGCTTCTTCTACTAGCTGGGTATGGGTTATAAGACCCTGGTTTATGATTACTTTGTCTGCTCCACTACTGAGTAGTTTTCTAATATGTTCAACCTTCTGTATACCGCCGCCAACGGCAATAGGCACCTGCGCGTGCCTTGCGCACTGGCGGATACCCGAATAGTTTGGTTCTTTGCCAGTACGTGTCGCCATTAAATCTAAGATTGCGATTTCGTCGATGCCCCATCGGTTTAAATACTCCACAGCGATTTCCAAACGCCCGACAGGCAAATAGCGATTAAATCCAATACTTTGTACCACAATACCATCAATTGTCGGGAGTGCCGCTACTAAGCGCTTTTTTAACATGATTCAACCTCTCCCAAGATGCCTCTAAGCAATCTCAAACCATTCTTTGAGCTCTTTTCTGGGTGAAACTGCAGACCAATAATATTTTCCTTTTGAACTACGGCAACAACAGGTTCTCCATAATTAACAATCGCTTTTACATGGTCCTTATTGTCTACATTGAAGTGATAGCTGTGATCGAAGTAAAAGTCTGGTTTATCGGGTAGTTTTTTAAAAATTGGGTCATTTTGGCAGTGCACCTCATTCCACCCTACATGAGGAATCGCAACACCCATATCCTCACGAAACCTTATCACAGAACCTGGAATCCAACCTAAGCCGATTGTATATCCATTTTCATAGGAATCGGAGGCCAATAGCTGCATGCCTAAACAAATCCCGACAATGGGCTTTTGCTTGCCAACAACACATGTATTTAGATGATCAATTAAATTATAGTGATTAAGCTTGTGCATCGCTTCATTAAAGGCGCCTACACCTGGCAATATCAAGCAATCTGCAGCTGAAATCTCCTTCGCATCGCGGGTTATTTTATATCTGTACCCTAAAAGCTCAAGCGCTCGTCCCACAGACGCGGTATTTCCCAAATCATAATCAATAATAGCGATATTCATAGACCTTCACCCACTTTGAATTTTGGAATATAGTGGCCGAGTGCTCTTTTCTCGAATAAATCCTCATTTACGAATGTATCTACCGTATTCCAAAAGGCAATTTCATCAATGCCAATATAGTCGCAAAATGACTGAATATATACCGAACCCGCCTTGCCATCGAAGTTCTTAACAACCTCGATCGCTTCTTCGCGCGTTTTTCTACCCCATCGGATTTCTTCATTCATATATTCCGTTGTAAGCCCGAAACCAAATTTATAGTACTTAATCATCTGATTCAAGCCAACCCAATCTTCATCGATTCTGGCAACACCGTATATATCACCTGTGTTCTCTGCCACATCTGTGCGAATGTCTAAGCCCCGAAGCGTAGAAAAGACCCCATTGTTAACCAATGACCAATCCTTCATAAAATAGCCCAAGTAGACGATTCTAAGGTTAGCTGCTTCCATATCTCGAAGTGGAGGATACTGATATTGAAGCAATTGCTTCGGTTCGAAACCAAGTTCTAACATCCAATCAATCGCACCACCAGCAAGGGTATTGATATTTCTCAGTTGATTGCCATCACTGCCGTCTTTTCCTAGCGCTCCAAGTTCACCCAATTGCAACGCTGGGTTTTCACCCCACCAAATAAGAGGAATTTGATAGGCGATTGCGAGTCTTGGAACGGAGCTGAACAAGGCCATTTCAGTGGCCTTCGCCCAATTGCAATACTTAAAGAATGACGCTTTGATTAAGCTTTTCCACACCTTTGGACTCAAACTGACCGTTATACAATCGAAGCCTAAGGCAATCATATTTGATATATTTAGTGCACCGCGTTCACTTAGTTGTTCAGGTGGATAAGATAAACACACCAGCAGTGGTTTCATGCCCAGTACATCTTTTACAAAGGTGGCTTGTTTTAATGAATCTTTACCTCCACTAACGCCAATGATGCAATCGTAACCCGATTGATTATTCGCTTTTCCGAAGTCGACGATTTCGTGAAGGTGTTTGTATCTATCATGCCAATCTACATGTTTTAGTGACTCAAAATAATCACACGCAGGGCAAATACCCGCATCGTTAAAAATGATGTTAGGTCTTGTATTTGGTTGGAGACAGGTTTTGCAATAATGCATACTCGCACCTCGACTTAAATTTGTGGTTCGGGCTATGCTTCCACTGAAAAGGCATATTCCTCTCTCAATAAACCATATTCAATAATATCAATATACTGGGCATTCTTAAATGCAGCTTGTCGCCTTATACCTTCACGCTTAAAACCTAGCTTTTCGCCAATTTTTTGCATGCCTATGTTGGATGAGAATGTGCCCATGCCAATTCTATGAAGCTGCAAAGACTTGAATGCATGTTCAACGACTAAGCGGCAAGCACTGTATCCATATCCTTTATGCCACTGATTGTGTTCACCAATAACAATTGTTAACTCAGCTGATCTATTGATCCAATCTATTCCACTTAAGGCAATGTTGCCAACATGAATGCCCGTTATTCGATCTACAATTGCCAAAACCAATTGTGACCGATCACTATTGGCATTTTCAATATATGCCTCTAGTTGTCTTAGTGTTAACGGAAAGCGATGATGATTGTTTCCTCTACACACCTCTTCGCTGTCAAACCAATGGGGATAGCCACCATTCAAATCCTCAACCGTTAATGGTCTAAGTGTTACGATCTCATTAGCAAGAAAGCTTCTCACGCATTGAGCTCCTCTCTGTACTTGTGTACTTTAAGTATCGCTTCAACAAAATCATCCAAATCCCTTTGACTCATAGGTGGTCTCATATATTCATGAGATACAAGTGTCTTAAAGTGCAAATCTTCACATACAGGACAGAGCCCCTTTGAATAGTCGAAAACCTTGTCAACATATGGGGATTTAAATGGGAATCCTTCATGCCCCATCGCTATCTGTTTTTGAAAGAGCGGCAATAAATAAATAGGTTTTACATAGCCCAGAGATACATTGATGCCTTCGGATTCTCTAAGGGCAATCGGCATTAGTTCTGCTTTCACAGCTTCAAAAAAACGATTCCGAGAAAGACCCGCCAGCGTTTCATCAAAGCGCATTGCATGCTTATAGTACACATGTTTCATGCCTGGTTGAACATATGGCATGGACAAGTAAGGTATATGCTTGAGTTTCTCTTCTATATATTGCACATTCTTTATTCTTTGCTCAATAAGATCATCCATTTTTTCAAGCTGTACCCGTGCGATTGTCGCCTCAATTTCAGTCATTCTAAAGTTAAAACCAATCATGTTCACCAAGTTCTCATAACCCATGCCCTCAACAACCGCTTCTGCGTGATTGCGAATAAGACGCATGCGCATTGCATATTCTGCGTTATCTGTGACCACAACGCCACCCTCGCCACTGTGTATATGTTTGTGGTAGTTTAGCGAGAAAACGCCAATATCTCCTAGTGTTCCCGCCATCTTATCATGCCACATTGCACCCGGCGCTTGCGACGCATCTTCTATTACTGGTATGCCGTACTCCTTGGCAATTGCATTAATAGGTTCGTGATCGTAGATTTGTCCAAATAGGTCAACGACAATAATTGCCTTAGTCTTTGCTGTGATGCACTTTCGTATTGATTCGGGATCCATATTATAGGTGTGGGCATCAATATCTGCAAACACAGGGATCGCACCATAAAATAGTGGTGCTGTAGCAGAAATTGTCATGGAGTATGGGCCTACAATTACTTCATCACCAGGGGAGATGCCAATTGCCCCGAGGGCTGCAATCAAGCCAGATGTAGCTGAGTTCATGGCAATTGCATGCTCGCTTTGATATCTTTGCGACCAGGCCAACTCCAAAGCGCGTACGGCTTCTCCGCCGTTAAAGTCAGGATGCCAGCCGCCGATGAATTTTGAGAGTACACCCGTTCTCATGGTCTCGACCACAGCCTCTATTTCTGACTCATCAATATATTTATAGGCAGGAAACAAATCCTTTCTAGTGCGTTCTCCTCCGAATATTGCAAGTTTACTCATATGTACCTCCTATTTAGCATCGCGTATTTACAGCGGTAATAATCTTATCGACAATATTTTTGCACCCTTTGTCTACAATGCCCAACATCTGTTTTATTTCTGTTTCACTCGGCTGTTTTCTTAGAATGTCATCAATTTCTACAGGTGTCGATGCAGTGATCTTAAAGCCTAGTTTTTCCAATGTTGAATACTCATTAAACGCTGCATTTGGAATCACAGAACACACCCTTTTACCAAGAAGTAGCGCTTCAATAAGAGCTGTTGTCAAAGTCCCAAATACAATATCACTCTTCTGAATAAGTTCTATCGAATCCGTATCGACAAGATGTAAGGATTGTTCGCCAATCTTACTTTTGTCAATCTGTTGCTTGGGGTGGGCCTTTAGCAGTAGCATGTTATTGTGAGCATCACCCTCATTCCATTTGGAAATCATCGCAATCACATCGTATTCATCGAATCCAAAACGCTCGCGAGTGTTATAAAGAGCGTCTAAAGGCTCGCTCATCAGCGCAATATTCTTTGGTTTCTCGATATTACTACCATCCCTGAGTGCCGATAACCCTTCAAAATGAGGATTCCCATAAATCAACATTTTTTCTTTAGGCACACCTACTTTTATCATATCAGTGTAGGCGAGATCGTTCATCACAAAGATAATGTCTGGGTAACATGATTTAATATTCTCTACACCTAACGTTTGAAAAGAATCGCCTTCGACCACTTCTAAAAATCGCCTGGCGTAATTGCCCCAATAGTCTAGCACCGCAAAGGATTTAACACCCCTTGACCGCGCTTCTTTCCAAAGAGCAACTTCTATTCTATCGAATGCACTTGTTCCAGTAATAATGCCAGTAGGACTATAAGCTTGAAAGAAGTCATCGTAATGAACGATAGAATCGACAATCCATGTATCTAAGCACTTAACTTGTATCCCTTTAGCCTTTGCAAATGCTTCACGATGCGAGGGCACAAAGAAGTGCACGTCAAGTCCCATGTCCTTCATTTGCAAAAAAATTGGTGAAATTGCATTGATACCGCCTGGATCAGACCCAATAAATAGCCACATTATATTAACTCTCCAATACGGTGACAAACCTTAAGAATCTCTAATGCCTCATAACCTGAATGACTATTCGTATTATCTTTGAAAGCTTGCATACTATAATATCCCGAGTTCATATAGGATGTTTGTATCTGGTCTACGCATTTTAAAATAGAATAGCCCTTGAGTTGCGCATCCTCAACAACACTAAAAACCTTAATAACTCTTCCAAATTCATCAAAAACTACTTTCCCACC
>CALFXQ010000172.1 GCA_937958285.1 uncultured Fusibacter sp.
TACTTCTGTAATTACTTTTTTGTAAGTTACTTTGATTTTCGCAAAGTCTGCTGCAGGAATTGCCTTTACAAAAGTAATTGTACCGTTCTTTTTAGGCTCTAATTTAACAGAGTAATCTGCAGGTGATGCCATTGCTTTGCCATCGAAAGTAACAGTAACTGAACCAGCTACGATTTCTGCCTCTGGGAAAGTAATAACTGTATCACTTGTGCGAACCATACCGTCTTCGTCTGCTTCTTCGCCAACTACTTTTGAAGTAAATGTAGTAGTTGCATTGTTAGCTGGAAGAAGATTAGAATCTGTAGTATTTACGCGTGTATCGATTGACTGAAGATTAAGAGCAGTTAAGAAACCAAATTCGCTTACAGCAGGAGCTGACATAATCTCGCCTTGCGTTTGAATGCCGTAGCCAGGAATGTCTACTTCTGTGATAAGGCCTTTAGCCACTTTATAAGTGAGTACGATACCTTTGTTTACTGTTGATGCATAATCTGCATCCATGCCGCCTGATGTGACTTTTGCGTTTGCATGCAATTTGTAAGTGACCACTTTGCCGTTTTCGAGAACTGTTGCAGTTGTTTCTGTGAATGCTTTTACCATACCTGATTTAGTCATGGTTGTTGATGTCGAAGCGAACCCCAATCCGCCGATAACCAACATAAGTGTCAACACTATTGCTAATACTCTTTTCACAAGTGTTCCCCCTTCTTACTTAACATTATGCCAATGATATTGCAATTAAAAACGTCGTAACTTGATCCCCCTTTCGAAGTTAGTGATCTATCATGTAAGCGTGTTTATCAGTGTAACGGCCGATGTGCCAATCACTAATATAACCGCAGCCATGCCTGGTAGGCAACCTATTTTGCGCTTGAACTGAAGTCTGAACTGCTCTTGCTCTTCTGGCAACTTGCGTCGTTGCATGCGCTTAAAGGTTTTGATGAGAGAAACATATTGTTTTAACTCACCGCGTTTTTTGTGAACAATGGCCATACCATAGTATGCATATGGGTATTCATCATCACATTCTTTTGACTTTTGAAACAACTTCCACGCTTGTTCTAGGTTGTTTTCTTCGAGCGAGAGATTCCCTAGATTGGACCATGCCGGTGCATAATCTGGCGTTATTTTTAAAGCAAGATCGAAACACTGTTTGGCTTCTGGCTTCTGACCTCTCCTTGCAAAGATGACGCCGAGCTTATTAATTGCCTCGTAGTGTTCGGGTTGATCTTTCAGTAAATCTCTGAACTGAACTTCAGCTTCGTCATTTTTATAAATGTCGAGCAACTCACAACCTTCAAAATACCTTTTGTCTTTTATCACAAAATACTTCCCCAATTCTTTCAGCAATGCGTAAATTTTAATTTTTCGGAACCCGAATGAATTTTACGTAACATACTGAATTATTTATATGATACCTATGAAACACAATTATTGCAATAGATAAATAGATTTTGACGCATGAATATTCAATGAATTCTATGGATTTGTGTCCTCATATTACAGTATAAGTGACTATTTTGTCGAGTGACAATTTTAACACAATTTTAAGCTGAACTTAAGGTTGCTAGCATTTTGAAATCATTTGAGGTTTATTACGTTTTCGTAAATTGAAATAAGCCACCGAAACAGCGGGTTTAAGACCTTTCTAATAGGCAAATATTTTCTATGTGGAAACTTTGAGGGAACATGTCTACAGGTTGCATCATGAGGATTTTGTAGCCATGCTCTGCAAGATATTTTATATCTCTGGCCTGCGTTTCAACATTGCAAGATACATAAATAATCTTTTGGGGCATAAGGTGAACTAAACTAGACAAAAAGACTTGATCTGCACCTGAGCGTGGCGGATCCATAATAACAACGTCAATTTTTCTTTGGGCATCGGCGCATTGACGCATCCATTGTCCTGCATCTGATGCGATAAATTTCACATTCGAAATGCTGTTCAACTTCGCATTCTTTTGAGCGGCCATTACAGATTCCCTGTTGCTCTCTACGCCAAAGACTTGCTTGGCATATTTAGATGCAAAGAGACCCAAAGTACCTACACCACAATAGGCGTCGATAACCACCTCATGCCCTTTTAAGTCGGCTTTTTCGATTGCTAGTTTAAAGAGCTGCTCCGTTTGGCGAGGGTTAATTTGATAAAAGGTACTCGGTCCAATTTCGAAGGTGAGTCCATTTGTGATTTCACGAATAAAACCCGGACCATAAAGGCATTCAAAGTTTTGTCCCAATACCATAGACGTGCGTTGATTATTTTGATTGAGAAGCACGGTTTTTATTTCGGGGTGGGCCTTGAGCAGCGCATTTAAGAAATTGCGCTTTGAAGGTACTTGCATCTTTGCGACTACAATAACCACCATAATTTCGCCCGTTACAAAACCCTGCCGGACTAGTACATGTCTCACAAGTCCTCTTTGCGAATCTTCATTGTAAACTTCTAGGCGAAAACTCTTGACGAGTTGGCGAAGAGTATTGGCAATGGCATCCACATTCGGCGGCTGAACAAGGCAGTTCTCTATAGGTACCACCTTATGCGAGCCCTCTTGATAAAGGCCAGAAGTCACTTTGCCAGGACCATTTTCAGAGAAGGTAAAGTGAGATTTGTTCCTGTAGTGCCAAGGGCTAGGCATTGCAAGGATTGGCGCTACTTGCCCAAAGGGCGCTAGATGTCGCTCGGCAATCGCCTGTTTAAACTGCATCTGCCCTTTGGCGGATAAGTGCTGTAAGTGGCATGCACCGCAGGGGCCAAAGTGCCGACACGCCGGTTTTACGCGCAGTTTTGACGGCGTCACGATGCGCTCTATAACGCCCTCGTAGGCAATGCCCTGTGCACCGCGCTTTAGTTTAACAGCGGCAACCTCTCCGGGTATAAGACCCGCTACAGGTACGCGCTTTCCCTGAAAGAGAATCGCCCCTCGACCGTCGTCGTACCAATCTTCGCACTGATAATTAGGTTGCTCATCGCTCCTAGCGCTACTTTTTTTATTTGATTGTCTATGCTTCATTTTTCCCCTTAAGCAAGTCTCGAATTTCAGCTAAAAGAACCACCTCAGCTGCTGGTGCAGGTGCTTCCACAACTTTTTCTTCTTCTTTCTTTTTAAATTTATTAAGGGCCTTGATCATCATAAAGACGACAAAAGCGATGAGAATAAAGTCTATCGTCGTTTGAATAAAATTGCCATATGATAGCGCGAGTTCTGGTTTATCACCTACCGCAGGGGCCAGAACAAGCTTAAGTCGTGCTAAATTGAGCTTGCCCAAAATCAAGCTGATAACAGGCATAAATAAATCGTTAACAAAGGATGTGACAATTTTGCCAAATGCACCCCCAATGATAATACCAACGGCTAAATCGAACACGTTGCCCCGTGTTGCAAAGGTTTTAAACTCCTGCATCAATTTTCTCATATTTCGTCTCCTCGCTCATTCCTTTCAAATAGTAGGTGTTCATTTCTTCTTTAGGCACCATACTGCCACCCGTTGCCCAAATAATGTGAATGCCCTGTGGATGTGCGCCATGACTCAACATTTGCCTTAACCCCTCAAATCCTGCGGCAGCAGAGGGTTCGACAAAGATGCCTTCTAAATCTGCAAGTTTGGTCAAATCTCTAAAGAGTTGTGCATCGTCGACAGTCACAACACCTGAAAGCAATGGACCTGCGTGCGCCAGCGCCAGTTCAGACGCACATCCAACGGCAAGACCATCCGCTTGCGTCTGGTTGTCTATGCCATATGTAGCTACATCTACAGCATTTTTTCCACCTTCTAGCATCGCCAATAAAAAACAAGGTGCATGCGTTGGTTCTACAAAGACAGAATAGACATCTGCTCCGAATACTTGCTTTAAGCCATAGGCCACACCACCCGGCCCGCCACCGACGCCACAAGGCAAGTACACATAGAGCGGCCGCTGAGAATTTACATAAATGCCCATTCCCTCTAATTGCGCTTTTAAGCGCCTTCCACCTACAGCGTAACCAGAAAACAACTGTATCGATCGCTCGTCGTCGACAAAATAGGCATTGGGCTCGGCCAAGGCTGTGTTTCTCGCTACTGCTACAGCACGTCCATAATCGCCATCGTGCAAGATTACCGAGGCGCCAACCTTTCGCAGGCGCTCAACCTTCCAGGGCTTTGCATCTTTGGACATATGCACATGCACGGCAAAGCCAAGTTGTGCGCCCATTAAGCCAATGCTTAGACCTAAATTTCCAGTAGAGCCTACAACAATTTGACGCGTGCTGAAGCACTGCCGAAATCTAGGTGATGAAAACTGGCTATAATCTTGACTTGGATCGATCAGACCTTCATCTAGCGCTATTTGCTCAGCGTGGGCAAGGACCTCGTGAATGCCCCCTCGCGCTTTAATCGAGCCCGATATTGGCAAGGTGTGATCGGCTTTTAAAAACAAACGCATGTTAAGCGCTGAGCTGTTCAAGGTTGTAGGCGCAATTTCACCTGCAAACTGCTGAAGAGGTAAAACTGGCGACTCAAGTAACCCGCACATATTATTAGTATCTGGATTATTAGCCATAAAATACGGCTTAAAGCGCTCAAGACGCCTTTGTGCCGATTCAACCCAAGGGTCTAGCATGCCATCGACTTGCTCAGTAGGTTCCTGCCACCACTGGGTAGGCAAGTATGAAGTCACTTTGTCTATTTGGGCAATCACAAAGTTCCCTCTTTCAGACTTAAAAAGGCATTCTCTAGTGTTTCTATGAGATGAGACAGTTCTGCACTGTCTTGATTTTTATTGGCCAGTTCTGCTCTCTGTGAAATAGCCATCATGTCCATCACTCTCACATTTCCAGATGTGCCTTTAATGCGATGTAGGATTGAACCTACTTCTGAAAAGTTACCAAGTGTATAACTCTTTTTAAGTTGAGTAAGTAATTCTGAGCCTTGATCAATAAAAGTTTTTAGCAGCAAGGCGCAGGTTTCTCGATCCAACTCTGTTTCTAACATTAATGCATTTAATGCATTTTCATAACTCTGGTTCATCTTATGCTCCCCTGGATTTAATTCTGGTGACCAATATTTGCGAATCACCCTATCGAGTTCTTTTAAGTCGATGGGCTTTGTAATATAGTCGGACATGCCCGCTTGAAGGCAACGCTCTCTATCTGTGGTAAGTGCATAGGCCGTCATGGCGATAATTGGCAATGGATGCCCTTGAAGATTTTTTATGCGCCCTGTTCGGATGCGCCGCGATGCTTGTAAGCCATCCATATAAGGCATATTCACATCCATTAAAACCAAGTCAACTGCACTTTTCTCTAAATACTCTAGGGCAATCAGCCCATCACTTGCAACATGCACATGCGCACCGCTTTTCACAAGCAGTCGCTCGATTAGAAAACTACTGGTGGCATCGTCTTCTGCGACGAGAATATGAATGCCCTTTAAATCTCCGAGTTTAACCGATTTGGAATTATGCTCTTGGGTGTACTGATGCACCTGTTCTTCTGTGGCGACGGGTAAATTAAAGACCACTGTAAATTTGCTTCCTACGCCTAATTGACTTTCAACTTGTATTGTGCCATGCATAAGTGCTAGTATCATCTCGCAAATCGATAATCCTAACCCTGTACCCGTGGTCTTTTGACCTGTAGGCTGCTCGACTTGTGTAAAGCGAGAGAACACCTGGCCCAAGGAAACTTCCGACATGCCAATGCCCGTATCTGCCACTTCGATATGGATATTTTGATCTAATTGTTTAACGGTGATGTCAATCGCGCCATAGTGGGTAAATTTAACGGCGTTACTCAGCAGATTAGCGAGGATTTGCCTAATGCGCGTGCTATCGCCATAGAAGTGTGTGTTTAAATCTGGAGCACAACTAACTGCCAGGTTTAGCCCTTTGTGTTTTGCAGAGGCACTGAAGAGATTTTGTACCTCTTGGAGAAGCATCGGCAAGCTGAAGACGTGATTGGTCAGCGTGACTTTACCAGATTCAAGTTTTGAGAAGTCGAGCACATCGTTTAAGATGAGCATGAGATTTTCTGCAGAGCTCTTAAGCGTGTTAAAATAACCCAATTGCTCGCTGTTTAGATCTGTGGTGTTAATGAGGTTGATCATGCCCATCATGCCATTCATGGGGGTTCTAATCTCGTGACTTACATTGGCCAAAAATTGACTCTTTGCCTGAGTTGCTTCTACAGCTGTTTGCATCGCTTGATTTAGCTCGTCGTTGACAATTTCGAGCTCTTGAATATTCGACTCGAGATTTTCGTTCAAGGCAATAATTTCTTCTTCACGAGAGCTCACTTGGGCAATCATGCCTATAAAATGTTCGGACAAGGTTCTAAGTTCGTCGAAGACCG
>CALFXQ010000173.1 GCA_937958285.1 uncultured Fusibacter sp.
TAGGTTCTTTAATTGCCATTGTCGGCGTTTTCAATGTTTATATTACTGGAAGAAGTGTTTTATTAGCAATTTACGACCTTATATTAGCCACAGCCCTTATGCTGCTTTTTATCTTTAGAAAGCGCATTGTACCTAGTTATAAAATAGGTGTTATCAGTCTGCTGCTGCTCATTTTTGCTTTGTTGTCACTGTGGTTAACCGGAATTATCGGCATTGGGCCTCAACTACTAGTCTTGAGCTCGGTTTTAATTGTCGGATTTTTCCCCTATCGCATGAGTGCCCTGTATTCAGTTATAAAAACAATCCTTTTACTTGTATTTCTTGGTTGGATTCATCTTGGTTGGATCCAATATTCCGGGCCTTATAGCGACGTGTCAAATAGTCCACAGAACTGGTACATGGCCATAGTGCTGATTACATTAATCGATTTGGTGCTCTTATTTGTGATACGGGCAATTAAGCACTACTTGATTTCTATGATAAAGACATCCGATGTCCACGTAAATAAGATCTACTCGTTGGCATTCTACGATACCCTCTCAAAACTTCCCAATAAGTCCAAACTGCTAGATACCTATCACAGCAAGCCCATTAAGCGTGGTTTTATTGTACAGTTTAGCATCGAGGGCCTCAGCATGATGAACACGATTTATGGCGCTCAACAAACAGATCAGTACATTAAGAAGTTAGCGGAATATCTGCTCAAGCAGGCACTTTCTGAAAGTCATATTGCAAGACTAAGTGGCAATGAGTTTTTGTGGATTATGGATGGCAGTACTGAAGTGGAGTGTCTAAATAAATACAACGGGCTTGTCAACTTTTTACTTGAATACGAGAAAATGCATCACGCGAGACATATCCTCCACTTTTATGCTGGCTACATCGAAGTAACTCACGAAGAAACTCCAATAACCTCAATACTCGAGAAAACTGCGATTGCACTTGAGCAAGGAAAACTGAATCAAACATCGAAACCTTGGCCGTATAACGAAGAAAGTGAACGACATTTTTTAGAACAAGAGAGCCTGAAAAATGCCCTTATAAAGAGTATTAGAGAGAAGGTTTTTCAGCTTTATTATCAGGAAAAAGTGGATACCCAATCCGGTAAGACCCTTGGTGTAGAAGCTCTCGCAAGATGGGAAAAGGAAGAAGGACAATATGTTTCTCCCGGTATCTTTGTGCCTTTGCTCAGGAAGATTAACGCTACACTTGAGTTTGATTTAATGATTACAGAGCAAGTATTTTATGAGTATCCCACGTTGCTGGAAAAGTATCATCCTACGATTACTGTGTCTATAAATATTTCTCCCATTAGCTTAATCTCGCAAAGTTTTATCGACAAAGTCATTGAGCTTAGTTATCAATACGAAATAGTACCTGAGCGCGTGTATTTTGAGTTGACAGAGGATGCTTTTTTTGAAAATCTAGAAGAGGCAAACTTAGGTATTGAACAACTGAGAGCTCGCGGATTTAAAATAGCCATAGACGATTTTGGTTCTGGATATACGGCACTAAGCTATATTTTCAAGTTAAAGTTTGACGAGCTTAAAATGGATCGCTCTTTTATTAATCAGTTATCGAAGAGTCATGTAAACAATGCTATACTCAAGACACTGCTGGAATTGCGAGACACCTATGGTTTTTCACTGATTGCAGAGGGGGTAGAAACTCAGTCTGAGTGCGAACTCTTGCAGAAACTTGGGTGTTGGCAAGTACAAGGCTATTTATTCTCAAAGCCTTGTCCATGTAGAGACGAGGTGGTTAAAGATGAAATTTAATCCAATACAAGAGCTGGATGGGAGAATCGCCCAAATTGCCATCTGGATTATTACACTGAGCCTTTATTTAGCCATTGGAGAAAATATTCTAAACCAATCGCCACTTAGCTTGATTATTACAAATTGCGCTATTGCAATAATGTTGACAATCCTTGTATTGACACAAAATAAATGGCGAGCTGACAAGGTCATTGTCAGGTGGTTATTCGTCGCGTTTAGTTTAATAATTCTACCGGTAGCGTGGCTCAGCTCTAAAGGATCTTTTGGCGCTCAACCTATTTATATGGCGTTTTATATTCTGCTCGCTTCGCTGGTGTTAGAACGAAAATGGGCATTGCTATTGTCAGCGACAACCATGTTAACTGTGACACTACTTATGTCACTTGAGTACTTTAATATATTGAGTTTTATTAAAGTGGGTCTACCCAGGGAGTTGATTCTAAGCAATCTGATCCATTATATGATAGTGTACATCATGTTTATGGGGGTAGGTGTCACATTTAAAAAGCACTACAATAGTTTTCAGCAACACTACTATAGACAGTCAATTTATGACGATCTTACTCAGCTTAATAACCGTAGATACCTGATCAACGCACTTAGTCAGTTGGTAAGTGAGAGCCAAAGGCATCATCGCCCCTTTAGTGTTTTGTTCTTGGATATTGATCGCTTTAAACAGGTCAACGATAAAGAAGGTCACGTTGTAGGCGATAGCGTGTTAGCACTTTTAGGTAAAATTATCAGCGAAGGTTTGCGTGAATACGATATTGGTGGCAGATATGGCGGCGATGAAATTATGGTGCTTCTTCCACATACGACACCTGAGGATGCAATGATTATCGCAGATAGGATTTCTAAGACCTTTATTCACTTGGTAAAAAGTATAACAGCCCAGCCCATTTCTCTGTCGATTGGCATTGTGGAAAGTCACGATAAAACGGCGCAAGAAATTATACGATCCGCTGATGAGGCGATGTATAGCAAAAAGAATTCCGATGGAGGAAACCATGACTGAAGTTTTTGTAAACGATTGGCAAAACGCCTTAGCGGGCGAACTGGAAAAGCCCTATTACATTGCCCTTAAGACCTTTATGGTGGAGGAATACACCACTCAGCAAGTGTTTCCAGCGGCTGCAGATCTTTATAATGCGCTGCACTTAACACCCTTGGCCAATGTCAAGGTACTGCTGCTAGGGCAAGATCCCTATCACGACGATGGCCAGGCCCATGGGCTGTCCTTCTCTGTTAAGCCCGGTGTTAAGTGCCCGCCATCTCTTGTGAATATCTACAAAGAGCTAGCGGACGACCTGGGGCTCCCAATGCCCACCACAGGATTTTTAGAGCCCTGGGCAAAAGAGGGCGTTTTGCTCCTAAATACAGTGCTTTCTGTAAGAGCCCATCAGGCCAATTCCCATCAGGGCAAGGGGTGGGAGACCTTTACCGATGCCATCATTCAGGCAGTCAATCAGCAGGACCGCCCTATTGTGATCTTCTTGTGGGGAAAGCCCGCCCAAAAGAAGAGAAATCTTCTTACAAACCCAAAGCACTTGGTGCTCGAAGCGCCACACCCGAGCCCGCTGTCTTCTTATCGCGGCTTCTTTGGCAGCAAACCCTTTTCTAAAGCCAATCAATTTCTAGTAACCCATGGCCAAAAGCCCATCGATTGGTCCTTGTAGTCGAAGGGCCTTTTTGCCGTTATGCCCTTGTTAGAACCCAACAGAAAAGGTATAATGGGAAATATGTTTCGACTTACTAAATAATTGTGTCGCCGCAAGTGTGCGTTTTATGACTTGGCGACTTTCCCATTGGAGGCATCATGCGTAGAGGTGTAGACTTAACCCAAGGTCCCATACTTGGCAAACTATTTTTAGTGGCCCTGCCTATTATGGCGACTTCGTTTATACAAATGGCTTACAACATGGCGGATATGTTCTGGATTGGCCGCGTGGGCTACGATGCTGTATCGGCTGTGGGTACGGCGGGCTTTTTTATGTGGCTTTCCATGGCCCTTGTCAGCCTCTCGCAAGTGGGTGCACAAGTGGGGGTGTCACAAGCCATCGGTGCAAAAGATTACGATAGGGCCGAAAGCGCTGGGCGCAGTGCCCTCCACCTAGCGGCTTTTAATGGCATCTGCTACATGCTCTTTGCCCTGGTCTTTCGCCATGTGCTCATTCAATTTTTCGCGGTACCCAATCCCGAAATTAACCTTTGGGGGGAGCAGTACCTGGCCATCGTGGCACTTGGCTTTCCATTTTCTTTTATGAGTATGACCTATACAAGTATTTACAATGGTTCTGGCAATAGTCAGGTGCCGCTGATGATCAATGCGGTAGGCCTGGTGCTCAATATGGTTTTAGATCCCCTGTTTATTTTTGGACTTGTTGGTTTCCCAGAAATGGGAGTAGCGGGGGCGGCGCTGGCGACGGTGATTGCCCAGACCATTGTGGCGGGCCTTTTTACGTGGCATATACATTCCAAGTACTCGCCAGTACAGCATTTTCGGTTTTTTAAGGCCCCGGATTTCGATAGAATTAAGCAGCTGCTAAAGCTCGGTTATCCGGTGGCGATTCAAAGTGGCACCTTTACGGTGATTGCCATGTTTATCGCCCGGCGCTTGTCGGATTTTGGCGATATGCCCATTGCGGTGCAAAAGGTGGGCTCCCAAATAGAAGCCATATCTTGGATGACTGCGGTGGGATTTGGAACGGCTCTTGGTGCTTTTGTGGGCCAGAACTACGGGGCAAAGGCCTATGGACGCATAAAAGAAGGTTATCGAAAGGCAGTGCTTCTTATGTTTGCCTACGGTACGCTAACATCGCTATTGCTGATTTTCTTTGCTGAGCCGATTTTTTCCGTGTTTATACCAGACCCAGAAGTGATTCCCCACGGAGCGGTGTATCTGCGTATATTAGGTGTGTCTCAGCTCTTTATGTGCTTGGAGATTTCTACGGCAGGGGCCTTTAACGGCATGGGTAAAACGGTGCCACCCTCGGTAGTCAGTTTTATATTTACAGGATTAAGACTACCTGTTGCGCTACTGATAAGCCAACCAGAAATACTGGGACTCAATGGCGTTTGGTGGACGATAACCGGCAGTAGCATCTTTAAAGGTGTGGTATTAGTGAGTTGGTTTGTCTGGGTGCTTAAAACCGACAAGCGGTTTAAAGCCCTTTCGCAGCCCTTATAAAGGGGCATTGAGTTCGGACCAGGAGGCAATATGAACGCAAAAGATTTAATCGAGGCCCTAAGCAATGCCAATGGCGTATCGGGATTTGAGGCTGAGGTGGCAAATGCTGTAAAGCCCTTTGTGAACGAGTCCATTCACGTCGAGGAAGATTTAATGCACAATGTGTACTTGACCCCAATGGGTGCAATGGAAAAGTCCGCATCGGAGGTTCAAGGGCCAGTGGTTATTTTAGATGGCCATTTAGACGAGCTAGGCTTATATGTGCAGGCAATCACATCCTTTGGTCAACTACGCGTATTGGCGGCGGGAAGCTGGGATCTTAAAAATATTATGGCGCAAAAAATGCGCCTTGTAACCGACGATGGCTTTGTGATAAAGGGAATTGTCGCCTCTAAGCCCCCTCATTTTATGAGAGAAGGCGAAGCAGGTAAACCCATTGCCATTGAAGACATTCTAGTAGATATTGGGTGTAGTTCAAGGGAACAGGCAGAGGCCTTAGGGGTGCGCCTGGGCATGCCACTGGTGCCCGATGTGGCCTTCGAAGCCCTACCCCACCAAGGTGTTTTAGTGGGCAAAGCCTTCGACAATCGCATGGGCTGCGCTTTGGTTGTAGACACTGTAAACACGGCGGTCAACCATGGTCTTTACAATGTGCGCGGCGCCCTTTCGACCCAAGAAGAAATTGGCGGACGCGGTGCAGATGTCATGGGAAATGTGTTGGCAGCGACTGCAGATGTGGCCATTGTCTTTGAAGGTTCTCCCGCTGATGACACCTTTACAGCACCCGACGAGGCTCAAGGTGTGATTGGAAAAGGCGTTCAGATTCGCCATGTGGACCGCTCTATGGTCTCTCATCCCGAATTTACAGCCCTCGCCATTCGCCTGGCAAAAGAGCAGGGAATTCCCTATCAAGAAGCGGTGCGCAGAGGCGGCGGCACCAACGGTGGCATTTACCACGTTAAAGGCAAGGGCATACCCACAGTTGTTCTGGGTGTTCCAGTGCGCTACGTGCACGCCCACTACGGCATTGCCAAGTACGAAGATTACCAAGCAGCCAAAGATTTGGCCATGGCATTAATCCGCCACTTAACAGCAGAGGGATTAGATGCGCTGAGAAAGTAATTTTCGATGGTAAGCGCTTAAAGGCAATAAAACAACATAGAAAAAAGACCATCTTGGCTACTCAGGATGGTCTTTATTTTTGAATGAGCGATTATATGCTGCCTAGCTCCGCGATGATGACGCCATTACTGTTTAAGTGCTCGACGAGTGCCAAGCGGATTTCCTCAGCCCTAGAAGCAAAGGCCTCTAAAGCCTCGGCGCTAAAGGCGCTCATGAGATCATACTCGGGCGTACAAAAGTCTTTACTCAACCAATCGAGCACTCCTTGCAGATTAACTCCCGAGATAAAAGCCAATTCCACGTTATTTTGCTCGCAGCACACTTTAATTTTGTTCCATGTCGAGAGGCCTTCCTCATAAGCGCTTTTTAGCGCATCCCAGTCGATGGCCTCTGGCCCAGCCTCGCCCGCTTCTAGGCTCTGCAGCAGAATACTTGTTACCTTAATCATGTCATGACAGCTATTGATTATGTCATCCTTGGCCATTGCATAAACAACTTGTTTATATACTTTGACAAAGTCCGTAGGAAGAAGTGCCATGTGTTCTAGGTCTTGCAATTGAAGCTTAAGACCCTTAGTAAAATAGGTTTGATTCATATAGGCCACAGAATCCGATAGGCCCAGTAAAATTTCTCCCGACAAGGTGCGCAGCATCTTTAGGTTATCTTGGGCCAGGAGTTTAGAGTACTTATTCAGGGCCTGATCGAGGGCTTTTGAAGCCGCAGCATGCATAAAGGAAAAGTCTGAAAGATTGCCAACAAGGGTTTTCTGTATTTGTAAAAAGCGCTGAAGGTCTTGTTCGGAGTTGTAATAGGCGATGCGTACATTGCCCACTAGGGGCGTGAGAGGCTCTTTAAAATAGGCAATGCCCTCTACCCGTTCCCAAGACATAGGAAAAAGATCATAGCCAATGCCGTTTAAAATAAAGGTTTTGCTCATTTTGTAGCCGCAATCGGTTTTCGGGATAAAGTAGAAATCCACATCCGATAGGGCGTTCGCCGTTCCGTTGACATAGGAGCCATAGATTAGTAGGAGAGCTATGTCGTTGGGATAGTCGCTCTTTATGGTGTCGATGACGCTTTGGATAATGCGTTCGTTGGTGTTGTTTGTGTTCATAGGATACCTCCTTCAATAGTTTAACACTTTAAAATATAAATTTGGAAGATTAGTCTATTAATATTGTGAAAAACCGACCTCCAACAAGCTAGAACTTTTGTCTAACTGATGGGGATCGGCCCAATATTATTTAGTCGGTTGGCAGTCCATTCTCGAGTGGATAAGACAGGTGAACGTGTTATCAGTTTTGACGCTTACTCCATACTTTTTTTTACTTGCACTGACAGGAAAGTTACTAATTCCTGTGTGTAAATGGCATTATATTATCATGTGTTTATAATAAAGATAGATAAGGCAAAGAAAAAACTCGAGCCTATAGAAAGAGACAAACACTAAATTTCTAAATTGTAATTGACAAGAAGATGATTTTTGTAGTGCTGCGCCTTTGCTTGGTTATTGCTTGCAATGGCAACATGATAAGCTTGCGTAACGTATCTTATAGCATCGCTAGTAAAACCACACTTTCCAAGGTTGTAACCTTTACTGTAAAGAAAAGAGGGTAGGATTGTGAGGGTATCAAAATTAATACAATACTCGATACCCTTTTCTGCGATATGAATCGCTTCAAAAAAATTACTATTAAGACCAAGAGTTTTACCAAGATGCATGAGAACAATAGGGTAAGGACGCCTAATAAATTCTGGAGCTATTCTTTGGTCTTCTAAATAATTTTTTAAAGCCTTTAGGATTTTTAGTGTTAAATCCACATCTCCAATTTCTTCAATCATATTAGCAATATTCACAAGTAACATGATTTCTTCTTGCGTGAATAACTGATTACTTAGGTTATGTAGATTAATACTCCCTTTAGTAAGGTGGAGGGCACTTAATAGAAACTCTTTCATTTCTATAGGATCATATTTGTCGCGAGTGAGATCGATAAATTTGTGCAGTCTTAAAAATTGCTGGATGGTGGGGTCGTAAGAGTCATAGTCAATTAATAATTCAGCTAACAATTGCTTGTGAGAGTTATCTTGTCCTAAGGAATAAAGTCTTCTAAGTTGATACAATTGATTATTTAATTCGAGATCCTTCTCTGTTTTAAAAACTAGATATCTCGAGGCATCTTGGCCTAGTCTCTGTAATAGAGCATTTATAGTATTATCACTAACATTTACGTCACCATTTTCAATTCTAGACAGATAGCTGGCGGTGCATATGCCTTCACACAGATCTTCTTGAGTGATTTTCTGTTCTTTTCTAAGCTTTTTTATGACATACCCAACTGTTAACATATGCTGGACTCCTTAGATTATTTCTGAGTTATGCCTACCATTTTACTGAGTTGATATAACGATTAGTCTTGACCTTGTCGAATAAAAAAGAACCATTCTACAGCAAGTTTACCACAAATCATATTGTTACTACACATGACAATATGCAACTGTTTCAAAAAAAGTTAACAGAACTGATTGAGGAATTCAAAGCGTGCACGTTCGCTGAGTATTTCGACACTTTCATTCCAACTTCTAACAGTTTATAGCGTGATGTGTTACCTTTTAAAAGGGTATTGCAGAATTGAACAACTTACATATTGCGGGGGTTTCAAGATGGAAAGTTTGAACTTGAAGGGACAAAAGGGCACTTTATTTGTTTTATTGTTATTGATGTTTGTTACACTGGCGCTGGCAGGTTGCCAGTCGGCTAAAATCACAGGTGTTATTGCACTACCAGAAGGAGAAAAAGCCTTCGAGGACATGAAAATTAACGTAGCATGCGTTCGTGCTTCGGATGAGATCCCAGAGGAACAAATCGTGGTGCTCCCCAAAGGCCAATCTGAGATAGCCTTTCAGCTAAAGGCACCTAAAAAGGATAAGGCATATTTCTTTAGATATTTGTTGTTATCCAAAGGTGGTGAAGGCACCAAAGAAGGATTGGGCATGACAACTGCGAATGAATCCTCTAACCTGACGATCGGGGGCCTCAGCATAGCCAATCATGCTTATGCCAAGGAAGGGTATCTCACCGAAAGTGGTATGACCACTCAGTATGAAGAAAAGACCCTGTTTAAGGATGGGATGCTCGACCAACATCGATTGACAATCCCTCTAGAGGCGGGCATTAAAGAGAAGACAGCTGAGATTCTCAGTGACATTATAAATCCTGAAATGAACGACTATGAAAAAGAAAAGGCGATTTACGACTATGTGGTTTTAAATGTCCCCTTAGCGATGGAGACAACCCAAGGTTACATGAGGGGAACCCTCGTAGAAAAGGATAATCCACTGATTTCCGCCCTAAGGGATAGAGAAACCGTATGGCTTGGACAACCATTTTTGATGAAATGGCTGCTCCAAAGTGCAGGCATTGAATCAGAACTCGTTGAGGCGAGACAAGATTCCTTTAATTTTACCTATGTCTACAATCTCGTTAAAATCGATAATGCGCATTATTACGTGGATCCAGCGATGTCATCAGTCATGATTCATGAAAAGATGATGCATGCAGGTGAACATGTCTTTGTAGATCCAAATGAGGCAGTGGACCACTTTAAGAATCGACATTTTAATTTTACTGACGACTTTAATAAAAATCGCGGCCTAACTTTGTTTGGAGAGAATGGTACGCCACAGGCGGCAACAGATGTTAATGGCTTTGCGCTGGTGAAAAGCTACTTAGAAAAAAATAAGCTTGACAACAAACAGTTAGACAATAACCAGTTAGATAAGAAGATGACGAATGTGGTGAATATTTCACTGGAATTACCCAAAGGCGTCGAAGCGCCGAAAGGGGGTCTGTGGATTTTACTCACCGCTAAATCTGGACAAATAACGGATGCCACTAAAGACGACTTTGTTTTGGACCAATGGATTGTGATTCCTAAAGGGAAAGATACCTTTGAAATCAGTCTCCCCCTAGTGGAGACGAATCAACCCTTTACCATCACAGCCAGTGAACCAAGGACAAAGATGCGTGGTCAAATATCACTAAAGCAGATAAGCAACATCCAAGAATCTGTAAAGCTAAAATTGAATTAGACTTGAATTTATACTAATAGCGCACTAAGGGGGTTACATGAAATTTCATCTCACAAAGATTCGGCTTATTTTTCTAATGCTGGTTTGTCTATTGTCTTTAATGGGAATGACCGGTTGCGCTTCTAAGGCGCCACAAGCCAGTTTAGATCCAACGCTTTTAGACCCAATGCGGTTAGATCAAGTGAAGTCAGTGGGCGTATTTGACGAACAACCACTGGCCATTCGAGTGGATGACCCCCTAGTGATTACCTTCGATTCAGATTTAGAAGATACTCCAGAAAACTTACAGAAGATTGTAGTTGCATACGATGCGGAGGCTTCTAGCACCATAGAGATTGCCGAGATTCAGCTAGATGCAAGGGATTCAAAGAAACTCGTGTTGCCGCCTCCTATGGGTGGGTGGTACCCCGACATCGATTATTATGTGATGATTGATGAAACCGTTACCTTTAGGGATGGCAAGACACTGGGCCAAACTATTTCTAAGACTTTTAGGGTCGATACTGAAGCCTTTCATCAGGTATCTGGCAAGCTGAGATTTCCAGAGGGGCTGGTGGCGCCAGAGGCACTCAAGTTTTATGTGAGTTTAGAAAATGTGAAGGACTCTAATTTGATTCAAGAGGCAGATGTGGTTTTTGTGAAAGGGGATCGAGAGGCTTCGTTTAACATCGCCATTCCGGAGAGTCGGTTTGGGTACCGTATGGGTTACGAGCTGCGCATGCACGAGTATACGGTCTTCGACTTTTTCGAGCCCAAAGGGTCTTACGGCGCCGAGGTGGTGGTGAGTGAGGACAGGGAGGTGCACCTTGACATTGCGAAAGTGCCTCAGGTGTACGACGCGCTGATGAAGATAAGAGAGTCCGTGTTTAACGAGCAGATGAGCGATTACGAGAAAGTGGTGGCGCTGCACACCTATGTGAAGAAGAACATGACCTACAATACGGATGTGTTTAATCCGTTTAGAGATAAGGTTTGGGGCGCCTACAGTGGTGACCGCATGAGCCATGTGCTGCTCGAGAACAATGCAGTTTGTGCGGGCTTTGCCTATACGATGGACTACCTGCTGAATTTAGAGGGCGTTGAATCCAGTACGCGCTTTGGCGAGCTGGTGGGTGTATACGAACCTGTATCGCATCTGTGGAATGTAGTAAAACTAGATGGACAATATTACAACGTGGACTTTACCGCCAATATTCAAATGTCGGGGATGGAGCGCATTCAGTACGAGATGACGCCAACTGTGGTCTTTAGCGAGGCGGCTTTTGGGGATTCGATGCATTACCCCTACGCGGATGGCTTTGAGTGCACAGCAGTGGATTACGATAGCCAGTTTAGAAGTTTTTGGGAAAAGTATCCAGAGGTAAAGGGCAAGACGACCACTATAACCGGGGAGATTGTGCTGCCAAAAGGCGAGGTTTCCCCTCCGGGCGGTATGATGCTAAATATCACCACCAGCGTGGGCCTAGAAAATGCAGTTCCCACCTACGATTTTTTCTATTACACC
>CALFXQ010000174.1 GCA_937958285.1 uncultured Fusibacter sp.
TGGAAACACTAATTGATGAGAGTAATAGATTATTCTTGATGAATAGAGAAAATTCGAGTCTACTTTTCAAAGATATATTTGTTGAACCCGAGCTAAAGACTAATAGTTACTCGGATATCAATTTGAGTGAAAAAGAGATTTCTAAAGAAAAAAATATACCTACTGCGGAACTCTTGGAAAATACTAACTATGTCATCTTTGGTAAAGATAAAAGTGGTAAATCGTCCTTATTATACAAAACTGCTATAGATATGCTTGATAATTTTGATAGGTACAAGACACTACCAATAATTATTGACTTGTTTGATAGTCAGCACGAGGACAAACTTAACATTGAGAAGACTGTAAGAAACCAGTATAACTTATCACATAAAGACTTTGAGAAACTTCAGAACAAATTGAGTATAAAAGTACTTGTAGACAACTACTCAACTGACACAAAGGATATGAACAAAGTCTTTTTTGAGACTATAGATGACCAATGTAAAAAACTGAGCATAAGTTTTTTAATGACTTCTTGTACTCAAATAGATTCTGATTTCGTTGTGCTTAGTAATTTGATAGAATGTAAAAGATTATTTATACATACTATTTCAAGAAAAAGTATTCGTGAGTTGACTAACAAATGGCCTCTGCGCTGTAATCAAGAGGATGCAATTGATAAAATCACGAAAATTCTGTCTGCGATGAATATTGGATTCAATTTTTGGACAGTCTCAATGTTCTTGTTTATTTTAGAGAAAACTGAGGATTTTAAGGTGCGGAACAGTTCCGAACTTATTGAATTGTATGTAGAAAAGATACTTGAAAAAGAAAAGTTGATACTAACTACTCGTGATCTATCTTATGAAAGTTTTAAAATATACTTGTCTGAGTTGGCTTATTTCCTGTTTAAAGAAAAAACAGACAATAATTATAAAGCAAGTTTCTTGGATCTACTAACTTGTTATGAAAAACTAAAAGTCAAGAATATTCGAATTGTTGCAGAAGGTCGTACTGTTATTCAATACCTGATAAATCATGGCATGCTTGTAAACACTAATTGTGATCAATATTCATTTAGAATGAGAGGCCTCTTTGAATATTTTCTTTCTTATTACATGTTTAGGAATGAGGAGTTTAAAGATGAGATCCTTAATAATTATCAGAACTACATCGCTTTTAGTAATGAGATCGAGTTATATTCTGGGATGAAGAAGAATGATAGCAAAATGTTAAGACATCTTTTAAAAGCACTGCAACAACTTAAATCTGAAGTAAACAAAAAGATGAGCAATGAACATGATTTTGAAGAAATAATCAAGGAAAAAAACGAAAAAATAACCAACATTATGAACATTGCTAACCATTTGAAGGAGACTATTGAACCGCTCTCATTAGATATTCAAGATGAAATCGATGATAGTGCTGATCCTTTAGTAGGGCTAAATACTAAGTTGGAGATAAAGAAACAAACTCAGGTAAATTCTTATTCTGATTATATTAATTGTGTAAATGTTCTGGGTCGCGCTTTTAGAAATATGGATGATATAAGTGACACTGTTCTTCTAAAGACAATTTTTCGATACTTACTAAATGAAAGCTGTCTGAGCATCTATTATGTTGTACAAGAGTTTTTAAAGGACAGCGGGGAAGGTCTTATAAAAGAGAATCAAATTAAGGAATTTGAAAAATTCATGTTAGCATTTGCACCATTGCTAGCGCACAGTATGCTATACGAAATGATTTCACATCCAACAATATCTAATTTAATAAAAGATGAAATAGCAGTATTAAAAAGTGAAGATGGTCCTCATGATGTGAAACTTTTTGTGTTATATTTCATGTTAATTGAAATCAATATCCATGATGAAATTGATAAGGTTGAAGAACTCATAGACACAATTAAGTACTGGAATGTTCATAACTCCACATTTTTCAAACTATTATCTTATGTTGCATTTAAAACTAATGGTGATGATATAACACTAAAGAAACTTAAGAAGAACATTGATTTAGTTTACAAGAAACTTTATCCCAATTCAAAAGTTAGCTCTGTATCTAGTATGATTGAAGATTTGAAGACAAAAGGTAGAGCAGTGCTTCCAACTGAGACGTTCGATATTAGTTAATAGTCGGCATTAAAAGTATTAATCAAGAGAAGACTGTTGCTATCTAGTATCAATTTCCCCAGCACACTTAATACGCATCTCAACCAGTTACGGTACGGGAAATTGAAGTTGAATCAATTGGTGTGACTAGGGTGTAGAGTCAATTGCCTAAAGGGTACCCGGTACCACAGCGGGAAATGACGAAAATAAGCTGCACCTCTGTGCGTCAGGCGCTGCTAAAGCAGTGCCTGACCATGAATGATTGAGTATTACAATCGTCTATTTTTACGCATCGCAACCAGGTACGGTAGGGAAATTGAAGTTGAATCAATTGGTGTGACTAGGGTGTAGAGTCAATTACCCAATGGGTACCCGGTACCGCAGTGGGAAATAGGGAAATCAAGCTGCACCTCTGTGCGTCAGGCGCTGCCATAGCAGTGCCTAACCATGATTGCTCAAGTATTACAATCGTCCATTTTCAAATGACCTACATCAAATGTGACTGAACCAAAACGTACATTACTAATGGTTTCGCACCATGAAAGGTGATTAAATGCCAACCCTAAAACTATATGAGCACCTCATTACTAAGCTTCTCACTAAAAAACTAGATGAGTCCAGGCACGACCATAAACTTTTTATTGAAGAACTAGACAGCACCGAGTCTAGTTCAATTTTGGCCTTGTACCTAAAAAATGCTGTGGAGCACGGATTACGACATTATAAGAAGCAGGATGAGTTAAATGAGCAGCTGCGCATTGCAAATGGCTTGATTATTAGGTTGAAAGAATTGACTCAAGATGATAGTTTAGAGGATTGGCTGATTGAAGAATCTAAGGTTCTGCGTGGGATGTACGATGGCCACCACCAGGAGGATGTGTTTAAAGAGAGCATCCCCTTGAGTTCCATATCTAAGTCCAGCCTCTTTACCGGTGGAAAGGGTGACCCCCAGGTTTATCGGGAGCTCAAACGTGAAATTGCCACTGCTGATAAAGTGGATTTACTGGTGTCCTTTATCAAGTACAGCGGTCTACGGTTGATCTTTGACAATCTGGTGGAACACACTAAAACCAAGCCCCTTAGGGTGATTACCACAAGTTACATGGGCGCGACGGATTTAAAAGCGGTTAAGATGCTGGCGGATTTGCCCAATACTCAGGTGCGGATTTCCTATGATACCAAGCGAACTCGTTTACACGCTAAAGCTTATTATTTTGACAGGGATACGGGCTTTAGTACGGCTTATATTGGGTCGTCCAATCTCAGTAAAGCTGCCCTTAGCGAGGGCACAGAATGGAATATGAAGGTCAGCGAGTATACGTCTTTTGATATTATTCAGAAGTTTAGGTATACTTTTGAAACCTATTGGAACATGAGTGAGTTTATGGCTTTTGACTCAAATTGTGACGCAGACGTCCAGCGCCTTAAATACGCACTGAGCACAGAAGGGAATCAGACCTCTGATTTTGAAGTGGGTGTGGGTTACTTTGATTTAAAGCCTTTTACATATCAACAAGAAATATTGGACCAATTGGCCATTGAGCGCACGGTGCACCATTCCTATCGCAATCTGGTGGTGGCGGCGACTGGAACGGGCAAGACCATGGTTGCAGCCTTTGATTTTAAGAGGTTTTATCAAGCCAACCCCCTGGCGAAACTCCTGTTTTTAGCCCATCGCGAAGAGATCCTGAAACAAAGTATGGCTAGCTTTAGAGGCGTTTTAAGAGACGCCAATTTTGGGGAGCTTTGGCTTGGTGGCAATCGCCCCAGTTTCTTTAACCATGTATTTGGTTCGATACAAACCTTGACGGCCAGCGAGAATTTAGCTGAGCTCCGTAGGGATCACTTTGATTACATTGTGTTGGATGAATCCCACCACGGGGCTGCTGAGTCCTATCAGAGCGTTTTGAAGCACTTTGATCCCACAATTCTGTTGGGCTTAACAGCGACCCCCGAACGGATGGATGGCAAGTCCATTTTAGATGACTTTAACAATCGAATTGCTTACGAAATTAGGTTGAATCAGGCGATTGAGCAGAATTTACTTTGTCCCTTTCATTATTTTGGTGTCACAGATACCACGGATATCTCTTCTGTTAAGTGGCAAAGTGGCCGCTATGCTGGAGGAGAGTTAAGCCTGACTTATATAGGTGACCATCAACGAGATAGGGCAATTATCACCGCCGTTAATAAATATGTGGCCGACATAGATGCCGTAAAAGGTATTGGCTTTTGTGTGGATCAAAACCATGCAAAACATATGGCCGGGGTCTTTAACCGGGCAGGCATCCCCAGCGAATCTTTGGACTCAAATTCCAATAAAGAACTAAGGCATACCATTCAAAAGCGTCTTAAAAAGGGCGAGATTAAGCTGATCTTTGTGGTGGATCTTTATAACGAGGGTGTGGACTTACCATTTTTAAACACCGTGCTCTTCTTAAGACCAACAGATTCTGCCACGGTATTTATCCAGCAACTCGGTAGGGGTCTTCGCCTCCATGATGGCAAAGAAGTCTTAACAGTGCTAGATTTTATTGGTCAGGCCCATAAAGAATATGACTACCGCATGAAGTTTCAAAAGCTGGTTGGTAGAACCACCCATTCTATGAAGGATGAGATTGAGCATGGGTTTTCATCTGTGCCGAGAAACTGTTTTATTCAACTTGAACGGTATGCAAAAGAATATGTTCTAAGAAATATTAAAGAGGGCAAGACTGATGTGAGTAAGTTAAGGCGGATGCTTGGGGCTTATATAACTGATTCAGGCCTTAGTCTAACAGTTAGTAACTTTTTAAAATACTATGATCTTGAATCGCAAGAGCTATACAAGTACGCGACCCTATTCGAACTGGAAAACCCTCAATATAGGCTTAGTGAGAGTTTGTCACTGAGCGGGTTCGCTAATTTTAAGCTGATTTTTTCTAGACTTTGCAAACTTGATGATATTAGTTTGCTCACCTTCTTGATCGACTATTTGAAGTCGCCAAGAGAAGACTTATCTGTTATTGAGCAGAGGCAACTACTGATGCTTTATTATTCTGTATGCAATAAAGAACCAGAAGCCTTGGACAAAGAACTAGATGGATCCAGTATAGACCCCTCAAAGATCCTTTATCAGGTGTTTTCCAAGATGATTCATGGTGCAGAAGTTTTTGTTCGTGAGATGATAGATCTTCTAGCATATAACTTGGACAGGGCATCTCATATACCTGTGAGTCTAAACCTTGCCCCAGAAGTGCCCCTTGAACTACATGCAACTTATAC
>CALFXQ010000175.1 GCA_937958285.1 uncultured Fusibacter sp.
TTTGTAAAGACCGAACCTACCGGTGGATAGAATGGAATGCTTTTGGCTATCCAACAAAAAAAATAATGATTGCAGCTGCTAGAGACATTTCGGAACGCAAGCAGATTGAGTTAAAACTTCAAGATGCAAACAGGCAAATCGCAAAGTACAACGGTAAATTGCTTCAGAACAATCAAGAGTTAAAGACGCTCTATTATATCAGTCAAACAATCTCTGAAAATTGGGCTTTTGAATCTCTTCTGCCAAAACTTGTCGATGCACTCGTAGAAGCCCTAGATTTTGACGGTTTAGCACTCTATCAGTATCACCCTGAAGAGAGAATCCTAGAAATGAAAGCCTCCTATGGACTCGATGGACCTCTAAAGGCTGCGGTTTCTTCTCTTAAAGAAGGGGTTGGACTTTCACATCAATCCTTGATTCAACAGGAGTTGCTCTTCCGCTTAGTGCAGGACTACCCTCCAGGGCCAATAAAAGATGCCATTATAGGTCAATCATTTACACGAATGGCAAGCATGCCATTGCTATTTTCTGACCAAAATATTGGCGTCATAACGATGCTCTATAAAGGCAACAAGCATTTCAGCAGCGATCATAAAAATCTGTACCAATCCATTGCAAATCAAATCGCCATTGGCATGCATCATGCAAATCTAATTCGGGAGCTCAAAATCGCAAAAGAGGCCGCTGAACTCGCGACAAAGACTAAAAGTGAATTTTTAGCAAGTATGAGTCACGAAATTCGCACCCCTCTCAATGCGGTTATAGGGTTTAGCGATCTTATTAAAAAAGGCAGTCTAGATCCTATTACAAGCGATTACGTTGATGCCATTGGCATAGCCGGCAAAAATCTCCTCACTTTAATAAACGATATATTGGATTTATCTAAAATTGAGGCGGGACATTTAACGCTACAATTACAGCAAACGTCTGTTGCACAACTACTAAGTGAAGTGCGTCAAATTTTTGGACCTCAGTGTACACAGAAGCATCTCCAATTTAATGTGGCGCTCTCTCATGACTTCCCAGATGCATTGATGTTAGACACGCAAAGGCTTCGCCAAGTATTGTTTAATCTTGTGGGAAACGCAGTGAAGTTTACCCATCAGGGGAGCATTCGCGTTTATGCACACGCCACACAATCACAATATAAGGAAAACGACCCCCACTACGAATTGAGCATTACCATATCCGATACGGGAATTGGCATAAATAAAGCGGATCAGAGCCATATTTTTGATGCATTTAGGCAACAAAATGGTCAAGATAGCAGACGCTATGGTGGTACGGGTCTTGGTCTAAGTATCTGTAAAAAGCTTGTTGAGATTATGAACGGAAGCATTGAAGTAGAAAGCACCTTAGATTTAGGAACTACCTTCAGCTTAGCCATTCCAGATGTTATCGCATTGCCAAGTCAATTCAGGTTATCGCCCATATCTAAAGACATATCGCCCTTTACAGATGCGCTATCTACAAATAAAGGTGGCGAAATTCGAATTTTGGTTGTGGATGACATGCAAATAAATATTGACCTCTTTAAAGCCATGCTAATGAAAACCCACACACGGGTATTCACTGCACTTACAGGAGAAGATGCCCTCGCTCAAGCAGGTGCATATGATTTCCATATGATTTTTATGGATATCAAAATGCCCGGTATGGATGGCTATGCGACCACACAAAAAATAAGAGAAATTCCTGGTTACAGCAATAGGCCAATCATTGCCTTCACCGCGTCGGTCACAACGATTAACCGAGATATTGCCATTGAAAGAGGTTTTAACGACTATTTGCCTAAGCCCATTACATTTCAGTCGCTGTTAGCAATGCTCAACCTGCATTTACACGCTGAAGAAAAGCAGCCTAATGAGCAGTGTGCACTGCCTGATTCCATTTCTCAAGCACTTAAAGACACCCTATTCACAGAAATTTCGCCCATACTCGAAAAGTTACTTATCGCCATTCGCAACAATCAAATCAAAGCGCTGGTATCTATCCTCGACGCTCACGCACTTATTTGGGGTGACATAGAGCCTTCTGCAGCTGAGCGATTAAAGACCTTCTCGTCGGTGCTCACTAACGCACTTACTTATTATGATATCCAAATGATTAAAACAACCTTACTCGATCTAGATTCCTGTCTAAAACAGTGGATTATCAAAAGGAGTAGCTAAATGAAACAACTCAGCGATGCTCTGATTATGATTGTCGACGACAATCCTCAAAATCTCAAAATTCTCGCCTCTCTCTTAGAAACCTTTAACTGCGAGCTGCAAATCTGCACAGACGGTCAAGAGGCGCTGGATGCCTTAAAACTCGACTTGCCAGACCTCATATTGCTCGATGTGATGATGCCAGATATCGATGGCTTTGAGGTGTGCAGGCGCATAAGAGAAAATCCTTTCTGGCAAGATATGCCCATTATCTTTCTTACGGCAAAATCCACCTCTGAGGACATCATCACAGGTTTTGAAGTCGGTGGCAACGATTACGTGACAAAACCTTTCAATGAGGCTGAGCTTCTTGCACGCGTTCGCAACCTACTAGAATTAAAGCGCATTCGCGACGCTTTAAAAGAGCGCAATGCAGAAATGGAAGTGCTTGTTTCAAAACTCGCCACTGCTTCAGCCACAGATCCACTTACTGGACTCGTGAATAGACGTGCCATGACTGCTCGCCTAAACGAAGAAGTTGCAAGGTTTTATCGGCATAATCGTGGGTTTGTACTGCTTATGGGAGATATTGACTACTTTAAGCGCATTAACGATTCCTATGGGCACGATGGCGGCGATGTGGTCCTAAAGAGCATGGCCCAGCGCATGAATGCACATCTGAGAAGAGAAGACCTAGTCGCTCGCTGGGGCGGTGAAGAATTTTTAATTTTACTGCCAGATACAGACGAAGCTGGGGGTTATACCTTTGCAGAAAGAATGCGAGTGGCCATTGCCAATGAAGCCTTCACTTACAATGAACACCAATTTCAAGTCACACTTACATTGGGTTTATGCGCCTTTAAAAAACATCACACACTAGATAAAGCAATCCTTTTGGCCGATCAAGCCCTTTATTTGGGAAAACAACACGGCCGCAATCAGGTATACATATCAAAGGAGTAGTTTAATCGCCAAAAGGCAAAGTTACAAAGAGAATGGGCGTTATTCTCTTTGAATAAACGCCCACTGGTAATAGGGAGAATCCTCTTTTTGCTTAAAAGTAAGACAAGCAGAAAAGGTCTCTCCTTTTTTATTGACAAAAGCGTTGCTACAAACGCTCCCATTTTCTAACAGCTTTCGCACGGTTTGAGCCGTTGGTTTCACTTTCAGGGCTTCCAGAAATTTGTCGGTCTTCCATATTGCAAAGCGACAACCGCTGCGGTAATTTGTGCACCCGAAGGCCTTGTCTGTTTCAACGACTGCAGAGCCACACCCAGGACACTTTCCAAGGATTCTATCCTCAGAAATATCGCCTGTGCCCTCAGTAGATTCTCCAATTGCCTTAAAAGTATCCGCCTTGATTGCAGCTACAGCTTGTTCGGTGAATCTAAAAACCCTATCCAGAAACACAGACATTGGCAGTTCACTGCGACTGATATCTGAGAGGGTTTTTTCGAGGCGTCCAGTGTATTCAAGATTAAATAAGTCCTTAACGGGAAACTGTTCCACCATACGTCTCCCCATCGCCGTACATACTAGCGTTTTTCCCTTAGTGGTCACGTAACCCACGCGAATGAGTTTGGCAATGGTTTCAGCTCTCGTTGCAGGCGTTCCAATACTATATCCACTTAGAATGGCTTCGATTTCAGCGCGCTGCTCAGCGGTCTCCCGCACTTCTTCGTTCACACCCACTGCGATTAAAACTTCGGCGTTCTCTATCTCATCTGCCTGTTCATCACTGAGTGCATCTTGTTCGTCGATCTGACCTTGCTCTTCGTCGTGATCTAGATACGAGGTCCCCTGATTCTTAGATTTCTTCCCACAGGTTTCCATTACCCTAAGCAGTGTCTTTTCGGTATGGTGCTTTGGGGGTTTAGTGCCCTTTGCCTCTTGCACTACCTTCACCAAAGGCAACATGTCTCCTTCTGTCAGCTCGGGTAATGCCTTCTCTTTTGTTTTAACCGCCTCTATTAATCGCCATCCCTCAACAAGTTGCACGCGACCCTTTGCCACCCCATTTACATCTTTAAATGCCGTATCCTCTAAGTAAGGGTACTTGATTATGGCACGCATCTCTTCATGTTCAGCCAGTGGCATAAACTGCATTAAGAAGCGATTTCTAACAGCATCGTAAACCACTTGCTCTTCTTGCGACAGACGCTGAGGCAATATATAAGTGGGCATAATCGCAGAATGACTCTCAACCTTAGACTGATCAAAGACCCGCTTTTGGGTGTGAAATTGAATGAGATGCTCATAGGGCAATCCGCGCTTTTGAACCTCAAGTACTTTTTTAGCCTTTCCTATTAGAGATTCCTCAAGAGCCAAACTGGCTGTTCTAGGATAGGTAATTAGCTGTTTTTCGTATAGACTTTGTGCAACTTTTAAGACGCGCTCTGAGTTCCACCCCTTGTTCTTGCTGGTGACATGCCCCTGCAGCCCTGAGAGATTAAATAGCGTGGGCGGATACTCGCGCTTGTGTTCTTTAGTGACCTGGGCCACCATAACCTTTTGATCTTTATGCGCTTCAATTGCTTTTTTGAGGGCTTCTACCCAGGTTAGATCTTCGAAGCGCTCTTGTTCATTTTGTGTGATTACAGCATCGAAGGCCTTGCCGTCGATACTTTTTTGCTGTGTGATTAAGCGATAGTAGTTTTCGGGAACGAACTGCTCAATTTCAATATCTCTGTCGTAGATAAT
>CALFXQ010000176.1 GCA_937958285.1 uncultured Fusibacter sp.
TGACTCCCTAAACAATGTTACAGTGATTACCCTAATGTTCATTCAATGTATTAAACGCTTCCCCCTTTCATTTTTTCCAGTGCTTGGCTTGATGCGGCAATTTAAATCGCTCTGTCTTTCTCTATGCACTCACACTGGTAGTGTTGCCATATTATTAAATTTTTATTACAGTGTCAAACCTAAAAAGTCGGATACTTAACATAATTATTTCGAAAACGTCATAGCAACCGTTTGCACAAAAAAAGCGCTCTTTTAAAAAAGAGCGCTAAGGCCTACTATCATTATGTAGTTGAATTCTTAACAAACCAACCTAAACTAAACCTAAAGTCTAGATTAAATTTTCAGCGCCGATGTTTTTTGCTTCGACATTTACATGATTGCTTTTGAAGCAAAGGACTCATAAACACTAGACCTGTTACTGTTACTAATGTCAGGCAAGATATTGTCACCATGCCTAAAATACCAAGCTTGGAATTGTAGTTTGAATCCTTTATTTCTTTATGCAGTGCGAAATTCACAAGCGTGAGTGTATTGCCATTTTTAGATCCGATATTTCGCTTAGACTTTCTATTAAAAGACCACATACGCACCTCCTAGGGCTGCAACTGTTATATTTGAATCGCATTTGAATCGCATTTAAAGCACCTTTACTACACTTAGCCGCACTTTCACAGTACACTGCACTACTGCAATTTCAAGGTTTTGGTCGGGCACATGTCGACGCAGTGACCACAGCCCACGCAAAGACCGTTGAGAACTGGCTTTTGATGTTTGGCCTTAGACATGATTTTTATGTTCATCTCGCAATTTGCATCGCATTGTCCGCAAGCTACACAAATCTGATGATTCGTTACAAGACGATGTTTAAAAAGCGATGCCCACAGCGCGAGTACACTGCCGCTCGGACAATAAAAACAATACCCACGCAAGGTGCCTACAACCATCCATAAATAAAAGAGCATAAACTCAAGACCCACCAGCTTTACACCCTCGATAATGCGAAGCAAGCTGGGATCAATCCACTTTAAACCCATAAGTAACGCTACCCACAACAAGATGAGGGCCAAGTTCGCAATAATCAACAGGGCCTTAAGCAGCATTAAAATCCCTTTCAAATGGGGCGAGAGCTTATTTCGACCCTTCGAAAAATCCCCAATAAGAGGTAACGCCTCCGAAAAGGTCTCGCTGTGGAGGGCGCCGTGAAGGCACAGCATACTGCAGTACCATCGCTTGCCCTTTAGCGCTACCAATGCAAAGAGACCCACTTGCCAAAAGGCATATGCCCCCATTACAACAGCTACCCCATTGCCGCCAAAATACGACGCGTAGTCTTCGGCTAAAAAATGACCGTCGTAGAGCAATTGCAATGGAAGCGTGGACCAAGGAAAGGGCATGAGCAAGAACAAAACATCGTTAAAACCCGTAAATAAGGGTAGAAATACAAGCAGAAGCATGGCCAAAGAAACGAGCACAGAAATAGAGCGACGTCGGAGCCCATTCTCTACCCGATAGAGTCTGAGCATAATGAGCCCGCCCAAAATTGCAAAGCCCGATCTGACTACCGTCTGAAAGAGGTCGTGAATCTGTTTTGCCCGATCTGCCCTAAAGGCCTCGAGACCCGGGGCAAAAACGTTATCTAATGTGGTCGCAAACAGCCCAAGAACTAAAAAAGTCATGGCCAACTGCCTGAGTTGTCGTTGAGATGTCATGTGACACTCCTCTCACAATTTATTTCGAAACACGAAAAAACATTGACGCACGACCTTGGCTCCCATAGAATATTGTTTGGAGCTTTAGGAGGTAGAAGTATGGAAAGCGAAAATCACAAGAAAGATACACCAAGAGATGCATCACAAAATGCATCAAAAGATGCATCAAAAGATGCCATTAAGAACTACGCGCATAATTTAAGGGTCTATATTTCATTTGGTATACTCTTTGAGTTGATGAATACTTTGTTTAATCCCTTTGCCATGAAGTACTTAGAGCGTATTGGCGGCACGGATTTTGACATTTCGTTGTTCAATGGGCTAAAAGGACTCGTGATGGTCTTTGCAGTTTTGCCAGGGGTCTTTCTTTTAGATCGACTCAACGACAAAAAACGCATTACGGGACAGATGGTTTTGGTGGGCGTATTTTTTGTACTCTCACTTGTTATTGTGCCATTTCTACCCCAAAGTATGCAACCTTTTGTTTTCATTCTCTTGATGACATTTATGACCGTGCCTAATGCACTCTTTAATGTATCTTATCAGGATTTAACGGGAGACCTTTTTCCGCAAAATCGCGCTTGGGTGTTGTCGAAGCGGGCGATGTATACCATCGTCTTTACAAATATACTCACACTGCTAACAGGACTGGTCTTTCGGTGGTGGGGCAAAGACAGCGAGACGATTATTTTTATCTATCAGGTCTTTTACATTATGGCCTTTGTTCTTGGGATTGGTGCATACTTAGTGTTTCGCACCTTCGATTACACCCCCCGCGAGCATGTAAAACCCCTTTCATTTAAAGGTAGTTTTAAACGCGTGTTCAGTCATAAGCCCTTTAAAGAGTTTGTCATTGCCTCGACGGTCTTCCACTTCGGCTGGCAAATGGGATGGCCTCTGTTTAATATCTATATGATTAAAAACCTTGGTGCCGACGAGCTTTGGCTATCTCTTATCAGTATTGGTTCTGCAATTACCATGTTCTTTGGGCACCGATACTGGCCGAGCGCCATAAAAAAATACGGCCCCGAGCGCATCACCACCATTTGTGTCGCGGGCATGGCCGTCACCCCCATTCTTTATGTACTTTCACCCAATCTCTTGATTTTATCGATTATTTCTAGTACTTCGGGATTTTTTACAGCTGGTACTATCACGGTGCTCTTTACAGATATGCTCGAGGTTACACCTGAAGAGAATCGAATTGTTTATGTGGGCTATTACAATACATTGACCAATATAACCCTCGCCATTTCACCTTTTGTAGGCCTTTTCTTCCTTCAGCAGTTCGATATCTTTGTAGCACTGATTGTAACGGCAGCCATGCGCTTTGTCGGCGTAATAGCCTTTTATATCCGCGAAAAAAGATGGCATACCATGCACTGAGCTGGTATGCCATCTTTTTATTTTTATGTGCCCGCTAGTCGTAATTGCCCACGTTAAAGGTCAAATAGAAAATGGCGGGATCTTCACTTAGGGTAAACTCGGGATCATTTCTGTGGGTATCTGCCTGCTTGACATTCAGCTGCAAGCGATCTAGTCGATCTTCGAAATAATCCGTCATGGCGCGCTCATCAGATTTATACATTCTAAAGGTTATGGTGTGCAAATTCACAGATTCCCTATCCCAGTAGTGACTATTTCTCGTCATAACATACCCAAAGCCTTGATCCCACTGACTTAGGGTAAAGGGTCCATTGTAAATCATACTTTCGGCCGTCTTGCCATAGCCAGTACCTTGATAGGCCACAAAATCTTTGCTCTGGGGATAAAAGGATGCAAAACTCATGAGTTTTAAGAAATAGGGCACCGGATTTTCGAGTTTCACCTCTAGGGTTATCTCGTCTATCGCCTGGATTCCCAGTGTTTCTACGGGTTTTTCTCCCGAAAGCACCTGTGAATAACCCTTGATTTGAGCGGTTTCTAGCATAAATCTATAGGGAGACTGGGTGCTTGGATTTGCCAAGCGCTGCCAACTGTAAACAAAGTCATTGGCCGTAACCCTGCTGCCATTAGACCATTTGGCATTGTGATTGAGAGAAAAGCGATAGGTCTTTCCCGAATCCAATACCTCCCATGAACTGGCCACACCAGGTACGACTTTACCCCCACCGTCTATAGAGACGAGACCTTCCATGACGTTTGACAGCACATCGAAGGAGACGGTATCTTGGGCCAAACTGGAGTCTAGGGTTTGTATCTCCGATTGGGTCATGGTTCTAAGTACTTTGAGTCCTTCTAGGGTGTAGGTGGTATCGACGTACTTATAATTGAATCTTCCGCCAAAATTTAAGGGCAATATATTTTTGACATATGCTTTTGTTAGAAAGGGCACGCCAGTCTGATATAGGGGTATCGCAATGGCTTTATCGCTTACAATGTACCGCTCTAAGTCTTGAAGCGACAAAAGCCTGGCCATTTCTGTCTCGGGTGTGACACCTTGTTTGCCACGAAGAATGGCTTGGTCGTAG
>CALFXQ010000177.1 GCA_937958285.1 uncultured Fusibacter sp.
ATTCGCCGAAGCAGGTGTTCGAGATGTGTCTAGCTACAATAAAAAGTACGAGCTTACCGGGGAAGGTCAACACCTGCCGCGCATTGTGGTGATTATCGACGAGTTGGCAGACCTTATGATGGTCGCCCCCAATGCCGTGGAAGATGCCATTTGCAGATTGGCACAAATGGCCAGAGCTGCAGGCATTCACTTGATTGTAGCGACTCAGCGTCCCTCGGTGGATGTCATTACCGGTGTTATTAAGGCCAATATTCCTTCGCGAATTGCCTTTGCAGTGTCGTCTCAAATCGATTCGCGCACAATCATAGATATGGCGGGCGCGGAAAAACTTCTGGGTAAAGGAGATATGCTCTATTTCCCAGTGGGGGAGTCAAAACCCAAGCGCGTGCAAGGGTCTTTTATTTCAGAAGAAGAGGTAGAGCGTGTGGTGACACACGTTAAAGAACAAGTGGGCGGAAGAACTATTTACGACCTAAATGTGTTAGAAGATGTTAAGTTTGCACCGGGCAATGAACTAGAAGAAGATTTAGACGACCTACTAGACGATGCCATTCGCTTTGTCATCGAGACTGAAAAGGCATCGACGTCGCTTTTGCAACGTCGATTCAGAATTGGCTACAATCGCGCAGCGCGCTTGGTAGACGAGCTAGAAGCCCGTGGCGTAGTGGGACCAAGCCGTGGTTCAAAACCCCGCGAAGTCACTATGACATTGGGTGAATATAAAGAATTAGGAGATTAATCATGAAGCGCTATGTTTATATTGAAACTTTGGGTTGTTCTAAGAATCAAGTGGATTCGGAAATCATGATGGGGCTGTTTAACGAACAAGCCTACTACATGACAACTGCACCAGATTTAGCAGATATTGTTGTAGTGAATACGTGTGGGTTTATTGAAAGTGCAAAAGAAGAATCCATCAATACGATTTTGGAGATGGCCCAGTACAAGCTCACGGGTAAATGTGAGTTTTTATTAGTGACAGGATGTTTGGCTGAACGCTATGCCAACGAGTTGCTAAAAGAAATTCCAGAGGTAGATGCTTTTGTCGGCACCACTGCCTTCGATGAGATCGTGCGCATTATTCAACGTTTAGAGTCAAAAGAGACCTCAATCCAACAAACGGGCAATATCGACAAAGTGTTTTCTGAGGATTTGCCAAGACAGCTCTCTACACCGCGGCACTATGCGTTTTTAAAGATAGCAGAGGGCTGTGACAACTTGTGTACCTATTGCATTATTCCAAAACTCAGAGGTAAATATCGCTCTAGGACCTTCGAGGCCGTTATTTCAGAGGCAAAATCTCTCGTCGCTCAAGGTGTGAAGGAGCTTATCATTATTGCCCAAGACACGACGCGCTATGGCATGGACCTCTACGGACACTATCGTCTAGGGGAATTATTAGAGGCGTTAAACGACATTGAAGGACTCAAGTGGATTAGACTTCAGTATATGTATCCAGATATTGTCGACGAGGCGCTTATTAAGACGATTGCCCGTTTAGATAAGGTTGTCAAGTACTTAGATATGCCCATTCAACATGCCAGCGACAGCGTTTTAAAGCGCATGGCACGCAACACCTCTCGCGCAGACATCTTGGCCCTTGTGAAGCTCGTCAGAACCCATATGCCGATGGCAACCCTTAGAACAACCCTTATTGTGGGCTTTCCTGGTGAAACAGACGAAGACTTTAATGCCTTGCTGACATTTATTGAAACTTGCAGATTCGATAGGCTGGGGGCATTCACATATTCGAGAGAAGAAGATACGCCGGCATATAAGTTAGATGGTCAGGTTGAGCCCGAGGTAATGGCAGAACGACTCGATCAGCTGATGCGCTTACAACAAGATATTTCAGAAGAACTGATGGCCCTTAAGGTCGGACAAGTTCTCGAAGTCGTCATTGAAGAACCAACTGATGATGCAAAAGTCTATATCGGCCGCACTCAGTTCGATGCGCCAGAGGTAGATGGCGTGTGTTATGTCACCACCCAAACACCCCTCGAGATTGGCACTTATGTACAGGTAAAAATCAATGATGCAATGGAATTCGACGTGATGGGAGAGACGATATGAATTTAGCAAATCAACTGACGCTTCTACGTGTGGCATTAGTACCTGTGTTTATGTACCTGCTCGCACTAGATACCCCCACAACACGTTGGGCTGCATTTGCAGTATTTGTCATCGCCTCACTCACCGATTATTTAGATGGATGGATCGCTCGAAAATACAATCAAATTACAAAGTTTGGAAAGCTAATGGATCCCCTAGCAGACAAGGTCTTAGTGACTGCGGCCCTGGTAGGACTTGTGGAACTAGGCGAAATACCAGGTTGGATTGTGGTGTTGATTTTGGCGCGCGAGTTTATTATTAGCATATTTAGAGCCCTCGCCGCAAGTTCTGGGCTGGTGATTGCGGCGAGCTATTGGGCAAAAATAAAGACGACCATGCAAATGGTGGCCATACTTTTACTGTTGGCCAATAACTATCCTGCGAGTCTTATTAATGTGCCTCTAGACATCATTACTTTGTATATTGCAGCCTTCTTAACGGTTGTTTCTGGTGTCGAATACCTCGTTAAAAACAAAGATGTGCTAAAGGAGTAACCATGGCCTCAGAAAAATCTACTCAGGCGGCAATTCTCAATATTGGAACTGAGCTTTTAGTTGGTCATGTCTTGAATACACATGCACAGTACTTGACCAAATGGCTCAATCACTTGGGGTATAGCGTGCATTACCACATGAGTTGTGGCGACAATCCTAAGCGCATTCAAGAGGCCCTAAACTTTCTGTCTCAAAACGCAAAGCTGATTCTCATCACAGGTGGACTAGGTCCTACTCAAGATGATATCACAAGGCGTGAAGTCGCGAACTTTCTCGGACTCGATTTAGAGCGTCGCAAGGATGCCATGGCCGCCATCGACAATCAGTTTTTACAGTGGGGGCGAGTGCCAACAGAAAACAATTATCTTCAGGCCGACTTTCCCGTTGGCGCTACCGAATTAGAGAACCCCAAGGGCACTGCACCTGGTTTTGCCATTGTTGCTAAGGGTCTCACAATCGCCTGTTTACCTGGTCCGCCAGTGGAAGTCAGAGCAGTGGCAGAAGGCGCGTTGTCGAACTTTTTAGCAGGCCAAGGACACACCCTATATAGTCGCTATTTAACCCTTCACGGCATCGGCGAATCTACGCTCGATGAACAGATTGCCGATTTATTCGAGGCGCAGACAGATCCTACAATTGGTATTTATGCGGCAGAGGGCATGATCACATTGAGACTTTCGACGGTTAAAACCTCGCAAGTAGAGGCGGATTTAGTGTTTGAGCCGGTGATAAAGGCAATTAAAAGCAGAGTAGATCGGCATTTAGTTTCCGATAAAGGTCTCGATATTCCACAGGCGCTTATAGAGGCCTTAACCAGTAGCGGTTTGACCCTTGCCGTTGCAGAAAGCTGCACGGGTGGACTCATTTCTAAATATCTAACAGATGTGGCAGGTGCTTCGCAGTGCTTTTTAGGTGGTGCGGTGACATATAGCAATGCATCTAAGGTGGATTTACTCGATGTAGCAATAGAGACCCTAAACCAGCATGGTGCCGTGTCAGAGGCAGTAGTGCTAGAAATGGCACAAGGGGCAATGTCAAAGTACAATGCAAATTGTGGCATTGCGGTGTCGGGTATTGCAGGTCCAGGTGGAGGATTAGAAGATAAGCCAGTGGGTACTGTGTGTATTGCTGTAATTGTCAATTCCGAGAAGTTGCAATACAAACATGTATTCACACAGCGCTTCCCTGGCGATCGCAGTCGCGTGCGCCTACACAGTGCTTTGACGGCGATGCGCACATTGTTGTCTGCAACTTGCACACTTGAATAAAACCCCTTGCTTTCAGGGAAGGAATCCAATATAATAGCATTATAAGAACACTTGTTCGCTAGAAAGGGGTGACCAGTTTAACTGGGATTATGGAAGGAAGACAAAAAGCACTAGAAACAGTCATGAGTCAAATAGAGCGTCAGTTTGGTAAAGGGGCTATCATGCGCCTCGGCGATGAATCGCAAAAGCTGGCAATAGAAACCATCTCTACGGGTTGTCTCGAAGTTGACATTGCCCTAGGTATCGGCGGTATTCCAAAAGGGCGTATTATAGAAATATACGGACCAGAATCATCAGGTAAAACGACTGTAACGCTCCATGTCATTGCAGAAGCACAGCGCAAAGGTGGCGTCGCAGCTTTTATCGATGCTGAGCACGCGTTAGATCCAATTTATGCAAAGGCTATCGGCGTCAACACAGAAGAACTTATCGTGTCTCAACCAGATACCGGCGAACAAGCGCTAGAAATCGTAGATGCCTTAGTGCGCAGCGGTGCAGTAGACATAGTCGTCATCGACTCAGTTGCAGCACTTGTGCCTAAAGCAGAGATTTCAGGTGAAATGGGCGATAGTCACATGGGGCTTCAGGCGAGATTAATGTCTCAAGCACTGAGAAAACTTACAGCCATTGTCAATAAGTCGAATACAGCTGTCGTCTTTATCAATCAGCTGCGCATGAAAATTGGCGTTATGTTTGGAAATCCAGAGACGACTACAGGTGGCAACGCGCTTAAATTCTACGCTTCTATGCGTCTCGATGTCAGAAAAATAGAGAGCATTAAAAAGGGCGATGAGATTTTAGGCAATCGCACGCGCATAAAAGTCGTTAAAAACAAGTTGGCACCGCCATTTAAGCAGGCAGAATTCGATATTGTCTATGGCGAGGGAATCTCCAAAGTAGGTAGCCTTCTAGATGCGGCAGTAAGTGCCAATATTATAAAAAAAGCGGGTGCTTGGTTTAGCTACAACGACGAAAAACTCGGTCAAGGAAGACAAAACGTCAAGCAATTCCTAGACGAAAACAAGTCTTTACAAGTTGAAATCGATCAACTCGTTCGTGCACATTACAATCTGGGCACTGAACCACCAAAAGA
>CALFXQ010000178.1 GCA_937958285.1 uncultured Fusibacter sp.
GTTTAAATACAGTCACTTAAGTCGCCAAAAGGCGACTTTTTTGATTGTATAATACTTTTTAATGGAAATAAACTGTGCTATAATGATATGTCTATCTAGCGATGTGAGGTATCTATGTTTAAACAGTTGCAAAATTTACGTGAACAGCCGTCGAAGCTGTTTGTGATTGGCTTTGCGGGAATTATACTTTTGGGTGCAGGATTATTAACCTTGCCAATGGCAACGCAATCAGGTAATGGGGCTAGTTTTATAGATGCTCTTTTTACTGCAACATCAGCGGTTTGCGTAACTGGATTAGTGGTGCAAGATACAGCGACTTATTGGAGCACTTTTGGGCAGTTGGTCATCTTATCGCTTATACAAATTGGTGGCCTTGGCATTATGACCATGGCCTCTTTAGTAAGTCTACTTATTGGAAGAAAGATTTCCCTTTCGAGTCGCTTGCTTATTCAAGAATCGCTGGGTACATTGAGTCTCTCAGGCGTCGTTCGTCTCACAAAGTATGTGGTTTGGCTGACTCTTTCTGTAGAGGCACTTGGCGCATGGTTGTTATCATATAAATTCATCCCCCTATACGGACTTAAGAAAGGCATCTATATGAGTGTCTTTCATTCTGTATCTGCATTTTGTAATGCAGGATTCGATTTAATGGGCAATTTTAGAAGTCTAACGGGTTTTGTTGAAGATCCCTTGATTAACTTTGTCATTATGGGATTAATTATAGTAGGTGGACTAGGTTTTTCTGTAATTTTAGAAATGCTCGGTGGAAGGCGGTTTCGGCGCATGACGCTCCATACAAAGGTGGTACTTACATCTACAGGGGTGCTTATACTCAGTGGCTTTCTATTGACATTGCTCTTTGAATGGACAAATCCTGAAACTTTGGGTCCGCTATCATTTTCTGGAAAACTACTCGCGTCTCTCTTTAACTCGGTTACGCCGAGAACTGCTGGATATAATACATTGCCAATAGACCACTTGACGAATTCCACATTGATGTTGGTGATGGTCTTGATGTTTATAGGCGGTTCACCAGGCTCCACCGCTGGCGGTATTAAAACTACGACTATGGCGCTTATCTTTATGACCATTTTATCGATTACTCAAGGTAAGAGTGATACTGAAATCTACAAGAGGCGCATTAGTCGCGATGCTGTTAACCGTTCAGTTGCTATTTTGGGAATAGCAATTAGTTGCATTGCCATTGTGATGACCTTTTTAAATGCGACAGAGCCCAGTGCCAGTTTTATAGAAATCATGTTTGAGACCTTTTCAGCCCTTGGCACAGTGGGGTTATCGATAGGTCTAACGCCAAAACTCTCAATTGCTGGCAAAATAATTCTGGCAATGACCATGTTTATTGGTAGATTAGGGGTTTTGACTATTGCCTTTGCAATGGCTAGAAAACAAAAGTTGGCATCAAAGTCCATGCGGTACCTAGAAGAGAAAGTCAATGTGGGGTAAACGATGAAAAAGCAATTTTTAGTGATAGGATGTGGTCGTTTTGGGACCAGTATTGCTCTAAAACTCATGGATATGGGTGCCGATGTCATGATTGTGGACAAACAGGAAGACAATGTGCAAGGTCTTCTGGGGAAGGTCACCTATGCGGTTCAGGCAGATGCTACAGATGAGATTGCCCTAAGTAATTTAGGTATTCGAAACTTTGATACGGCAATTGTTTGTATTGGCGAAGATATTCAGGCCTCTATTCTCGTGACGATGATGATCAAAGAACTGGGCATTAGAATGATTGTCGCAAAAGCTCAAAGTGAAACGCATGCAAAGGTCCTTTACCGCATTGGCGCAGATCGCGTGGTCTTTGCAGAGCGAGAAATGGGCATTCGCGTGGCTAAGAGTTTGATGTCACAAAATGTGATGGATTTTATTGAATTTGCACCGGATTATAGCGTTGTTGAGGTTGCGCCTATGCCGGAGTGGATTGGCAAAAACCTGATTCAACTTAACATGAGAGCTCAGTACCGCGTCAATGTGATGGCGATCAAGCGGGGCACACAAATCAATGTCAACGTGATGGCCGACGATACGATTCGCGCAGGGGATGTTATGATTATAATGGGTCACAACAAAGATATTGATCGCATAGTCAACAAGTAGTGCGCTAAAAGGTGCATTTTAAGGGCGTGCATTGACGATAAAGCCAAAGTTGAAAGGGGTAAATTCTCGTGATTCAAGACATAACCTCGGCGCAAAACCAGCAGTTCAAATGGCTAAAGCGCATGATGCAAAAGAAGTATCGCGATTCAGAGCGGGTTATGCTACTAGAAGGGGCGCGTATTGTCAACCATGGCGTGCAATTGGGTCATTTGCCAAAGGCGATCTTTCTCAGATACGGCCTAGATCATGAAAATGTCGAAGCCTATTTGCATTTGGGGTGCCCAGTTTTTGTTTTGGCTGAGGCGCTGTTTGAGCAGGTTTCAGATACGGTTCACAGTCAAGGCATACTTGGCGTGTTTAGCCGTGATATGGAGTGCGCATTATCTATTATGGGACCTCATGTTGTGATTCTCGATCAAATTCAAGATCCCGGGAATTTGGGCACCATTATTCGCACCTGCGATGCACTCGGTCTGACTGAAATATATATGACAAAAGGAACCACAGATCCTTATAGTCAAAAGGTGCTCCGGGCGACCATGGGTTCGATCTTCAATGTAAAACTGCATACGCATGTTTCGATGGATGTACTACAGGGACTTAAAGATAAGGGATTTGCATTGGTATCCACTGCACTAGAAGACAGCATTTCACTATCGCGTCTCACTGCATTTGCTGAACAAGGGGCCATTGCCATTTGCTTTGGCAACGAGGGGAACGGCGTTTCGCAAACAGTACTTGCAATGAGCGACTATCGCGTTAAGATTCCCATGCGCGGTGGTGCAGAGAGTTTAAATGTAGCTGTGGCCGCTGCAATAGCGCTTTATCAAATACAAGCGAAATACCTTGAATAGGCTTAAGGTCTATGCTATAATGCACATAAATGTTAAGACTGAGCGAGTACATGGCAGGCTATGTTTAGAGAGGAACCGTTAGGTGAAAGGTTCTCATAAAGCGCTATGGAAGTTCCCTCACGAGCAGCGACCTGAAGGCAGAGTAGGGTTTGTCGGTTAACGGCGTTAAACGTTAAGAGAGACCGCTTAGGCGGTAACTTGGGTGGTACCGCGGAAGCACACTTCGTCCCATTGGGTGAGGTGTTTTTTTATTTTTTGTCCTACGGGACAGGTTTGAGGAGGCAGCTGTGAAAGAACAATTGATGTCCCTTCTGACGACAGGTCAGGAAGAGATTAAAACCATCGACAATTCTCAAGATTTAATGCACTTTAAAGTGAAATACCTCGGAAAAAAGGGCGAGCTAACCGCACTAATGAAAGAGATGGGAAAACTGAGTCAAGAAGAGCGGCCCATTATTGGACAAGTAGCCAACGAAGTGCGCCAAGGTCTTGAGTTGCTCATCGACGAAAAAGATCGGCTCATCGCCGCTATTGAATTAAAGCGCCAATTTGATGTGGAGCGCATCGACGTCACTTTACCAGCATCGCAGGTGCACCAGGGTACTTATCATCCGCTATACCATGTACTAGATGAAATCAAGGCCATCTTTATTGGCATGGGCTACGAAATTGCAGAAGGTCCAGAAGTAGAAACGGTCTATCACAATTTTGACGCTTTAAATGCACCCATCGATCACCCCTCGCGCAGCGAATCCGATACCTTTTACATCACCGATAACCTTTTGTTGAGAACTCAAACGTCGCCTGTTCAAATTCGCACCATGAAAAACAACACACCGCCAATTAAAGTCATCTCGCCCGGTCGCTGTTTTAGAAAAGATGAAATAGATGCAACCCATTCTCCGATGTTCCATCAGATCGAAGGTCTTGTGGTGGGTGAAGGCATTACCATGAGCGATTTAAAAGGAACTCTGAATGCCTTTGTTCAAAAGCTATCTGGCCGACAGGTGCGCACTAAGTTTAGACCGCACTTCTTCCCCTTTACTGAACCGAGTGGAGAAATGGATGTGTCCTGCTTTAAATGTGGCGGCAGCGGATGCCGTTTTTGCGGCGGCAGCGGATGGATTGAGATCTTAGGATGCGGCATGGTCCACCCTTCGGTACTCGAAGAATGTGGCATTGATTCGCAAAAGTATTCTGGTTTTGCCTTTGGCATGGGTCTAGATCGCATTACCATGTTGCGCTACGAAATTGACGATATTCGCCATCTCTTTGAAAACGATGTGCGTTTCTTAAAACAGTTCTAGGAGGCTGACCGTGAGAGTACCTATACAATGGTTAAAAGACTATGTAAATATAAGTGGCATTGACGTAAAAACACTAGATGAAAAGCTCGTTATGTCGGGTTCAAATACAGAGACGATTATCGATATTAAGGGCGCGGTCGAGAAGGTTGTGGTAGGCCACATTTTGAGTATTGAGCAGCATCCCGATGCAGATAAGTTGACGGTTTGCAAGGTGGATATTGGCTTAGATGCACCTCTACAAATTGTCACTGGCGCAAAGAACATGAGAGAGGGCGATTATGTGCCCGTCGCCCTCGATGGCGCAAAACTGGCGGGAGACTTAAACATCAAAACGGGCAAACTTAGAGGTCAAGTGTCCGAAGGCATGTTTTGTTCCTATCAGGAGTTGGGTTTTGACGACAAGGTCATTCCAAAGGCCTTTGCCGATGGCCTGCTGATTATGGACAAACCCTATCCATTAGGTGCAGATGTCTTTAGCGTGCTAGGACTTGACGATCAGGTCATTTTATTCGAAATCACGCCAAATCGTCCCGACTGTCTATCCATGATTGGCATGGCACGCGAAGTGGCTGCAACTTTTGATTTGCCTGTGATGTTGCCCGACACGTCGCTTCACGATGAAATTCAGCCGACGACGCCAAGTGTCAAGGTTACCGTTGAAGATTCAAATCTCTGCCCGCGCTATGCTTGCCGCGTGGTGGAAAAGGTCACAGTGGGTCCTTCGCCGCAGTGGCTTCAGTCCAAGTTGATAAAAGCGGGCATGCGCCCCATTAACAATGTGGTAGATATCACAAACTTCGTACTTTTAGAATATGGTCAGCCCATTCACGCTTTCGATTTAGACCGTCTTGCCGGTCCAGAAATCATCGTGCGTCATGCGATGGAGGGCGAAGAGATGGAAACGCTAGATGGTGTGAACCGAAAATTGAGAGCCGATATGCTCGTAATTGCAGACCAAAAGCGTCCAGTGGCCATTGCAGGGGTGATGGGCGGCCAAGACACTGAGGTGAGCGACCAGACGGTTAACTTGCTAATCGAAGTGGCAAACTTCAATAAATCCTCTATTCGCGAGACCAGCAAAGTTCTAGGCCTTCGCTCAGAAGCCTCGTCGCGCTATGAAAAGGGCGTGAGCCCAGAAATCGTCGAAGATGCACTGAATCGCGTCTGCCATCTAATAGAAAAATTGGGTTGCGGTAAAGTTGTCAATCAATCGGTAGATGTCTATCTTAAAAAACATACACCAGAACAAATCGTAGTGAGACCAGACCGCATCAATCAAATTCTGGGCACTAAGCTGACGATTGAAGAAATTCAGGGCTTCTTTATGCGCATCGAGTGTACCGTTGTGCCGCTATCGACGGGCTTAGGTGTCACGCCGCCGTCATACCGTCTCGACCTGTTAAAGGAAATCGACTTTGTCGAGGAGGTAGCGAGACTCTATGGCTACGATCAACTTGAGGACACTCTGCCACAGGATGCTTCTTTCGGGAGTTATACAAAGCGTCAAAAGGTTGAGCGCACGGTGCGCGACAATTTGACTGGGCAAGGACTCAACGAAATTTGCACCTACTCCTTTGTAAGTCCAAAGATTCTTGACTTGCTCTGCCTACCTCAAGATGCGCCTTGGCGCCAAAATGTCGTGATTCGCAATCCCCTTGGAGAAGAGTACAGCGTGATGCGCCCGACTTTGCTGGCCAACCTATTGGCGGTGATTTCAAGAAATGCAAAGCGTCAAGTAGAAGAGACCATGCTCTACGAAATTGGCAATACCTTTAAACCGCGCACATGGCCTGTTGTAGATGAGCCTATCGAAGAACGCAGAGTGGCTATCGGTCTGATGGGCGAAGATGTGGATTTTTTCCGCATTAAAGGCGTTGTAGAAGGGCTATTGGGGCGCATGAAAATCAAATCCCTAAGGTTTGTGCCTCTAGAAGATTCTCCGGTGTTTCACCCAGGTCGCACAGCGCTTGTCTACAGCGGGGACCATTGCCTAGGTACGGTGGGAGAGATTCACCCTCAAGTATTGAAACAACACGATTTAACTAAACGCGTCTTAGCTGCTGAATTGGATTTTGAGTGTATTCTAAACTTGGCAAATGATCAATACTTGTTTGAGAGCTTGCCAAAATTCCCAGCTGCTACTCGCGACCTGGCCTTTACCATTGATAGACAAGTGTCTAATCAAGCGGTTATAGACGTCATCCATGGTTGTGGTGGCGCTCTGCTCGATGGCGTGAGTCTTTTTGATGTGTACCAGGGGGCGCAAATCGATGCCTCTAAAAAGTCGATGGCGTATGCCTTGAGCTTTAGAGCACCAGATCGCACCTTGGTCGACGAAGAGATTCAGGGTGCAATGAAAGAAATATTAAGGCAACTCGAGACCCAATTGGGTGCGGTGTTGCGCCAGTAAGCCATTAAAACAGCGCGAATTGCGCTGTTTTTTTGATTATGTGCTGTTTTTTTGCGATTAAGTTGTTTTTTCCGAAAATCACCATTTTCAACACACGCTTTCTTTGATAGAATAACTGCATAGCGATTATGTGAGGTCATCTATGTCGAAAAATAAAGTAGAAGTCAAAATTCACGGTCAAGAATACAAGCTGATGAGTGAAGATTCCCACGAGTATATGCAAGTGTTGGCAAAGTTTTTAGATTCTCGCATGGAAGAAATTGCAAAAGGCAATAAAAAGCTCTCTACGGCCATGGTTGCTGTGCTATCGGCGCTCAATGTGGCAGACGATTATTTTAAGTTAAAAGAAGCGTACAACGCCCTAGAACTCACATGTCATAAGAACGAGCAATCCCCACAGGCCTCGGTGCAAGATGGCCTAAAAAAGCTCGACGATTTAAAGACAGAACTCGACAAACGCGATCGAGAATACGAAACGATGATCAACCGATTCGAAGAACTCATGCAGAGTTCGAGCATCTACGAAGAAGAACTCGATAGCCTCAGACAGAAACTATCGATTCTCAGCCACGAGCTACACGCCAAAGAGAAGCAACTTTTGCATTCTGACGACAATATAAAGAGGTTAGAACGCGAAGTTGATGCACTCAAGGGAAAACGGGAACACATTGAAATGTCAGAGTAAGATAAACCTTGGCAGAGCAACGGGCAAACCCGTCTGTCGAGGTTTTTTATCGTTTAAGATAGGCTTAAGGAGGTTTCAATGGGTGAATTACTAGCACCAGTTGGCAATTTAGAAATGTTGCAGGCTGCTATTGACGCTGGCGCTGATGCCGTCTTTATGGCGGGTCCCAACTACGGAGCCAGAGCCAAAGAGGCAAATTTTTCTATAGAATCGCTGAAGCAAGCCATAGATCTTGCTCATCTTTACGGGGTGCGCGTCTATGTCACCCTCAATACGCTCATCAAAGAAGCCGAATGGTCCGACTGCAAAAAATACATCGATCAGTTGGTCGACTTGGCCATAGATGCGCTAATTGTTCAAGATATAGGTGTGGTGCACTACTGTAGACATAGACATCCTCAGCTTCCCCTTCATGCAAGTACACAAATGGCCATCTCAGATGAAGTAGGGCTGGTGGGGGCTAAGATGCTGGGCATAAGTCGTGTGGTTATCGCCCGAGAAACCTCTCTAAAAAATGTTCAAAGGTGGTCAAGTGCGGGTATGCCCATGGAGGTGTTCGTCCACGGCGCACTTTGCTACGCCTATTCGGGTCAGTGTTTGCTTTCTGGCATACAAGGTGGCCGTAGTGGCAATCGCGGCCAGTGTGCCCAGCCTTGCCGTCTGACCTATCGCATAGATGGCGAAGACAAGCCGCTCTACGCTATGAGTATGAAGGATTTATCTACCCTCGACCACGTGGCGACCCTGGCTAAATGCGGCGTTGCTTCGTTCAAAATTGAAGGGCGCTTGCGTAGCCCAGACTACGTGTATCACACTGTACGTGCATATCGCATGGCCTTAGATGGTCTTGCCGGCGAGGCGCTTGAGCCCTATAAAGCGCGCATGTATGAAGCCTTTAATCGAGAGTATACCGGTGGTCATTTGCTAGAAGATAGAGATCGTCTCAATCTGAAAATGAGTTCTAACAAGGGCGAAATGGTGGGGAAAACCCTTAAGAGCAGTCAGTATCGACTCCATTTAAGCCTAAGTGCCGATATTTATAAAGGCGATGGTCTGAAGGTTGTCTATGGCGACCAGAGTAAGGGCATCGAGGTCTTCAATATTTATTCAAATGATGGCGTAGCATCTGAGGCAAGGGCGGGAGATCTGGTGGCCATTGACTTTAACGGTCTTGTTCCTGTGGGTTCCACTGTGTACCGCACCCGTTCAAAGAAGCTCACAGACCTTCGAATCGAAGGTCAGGGAAAGCGCCGTGTTGCAGTTGTTGGACACTTTAGCGCAGCGCTGGGTCAACCGGCTGTTTTGACGATATCCGATGGTGTAAACGAGGTTACAATCACCAGTGCCGATGCAATTTCTGAGGCTAAAACAGCTGCAGCCACTGAAGCACAGGTTGTCTCAAGCCTTGAAAAGCTCGGCGATACCGTTTATGCATGGCAATCGCTTCACGTGACATTGGGCGATGGGCTCTTTATGGCAAAGGCTATGCTCAACGGCCTTCGCCGCGATGCCATTCACGCGCTAAGTGAAGCGCGTCTCTCGCAATATGGCCATAGTGGCACCCCTGCTAAGACGGGGGATGTCATTGCAAATAAAGCATGCAGTGGTGTGAAACAAATACCAAATTGGCATATTTACGTCTATCAATACGATCAAATACGGGCGTGTTTCGACAGCGCAAATGCTGCATCTTTGCCAACCGATGAGCTTAGAATCTTTATGTCGAAAGCGCTGCTATGTAGGGCATTAACTGACGAAGACTTTTCGGGCGCAGAGAAGTTAAGCCTTGTAGAGGCGATTTCTCCCTTTGAAAGGTTAGAATGTGCATCTTTAGAAAATGATACAAGCCCCATTGGCATCTCTCACTTTAGTCAAGCCATTGTGGCGAAGCGCTGCGCAATGACTCTGGGCATAGCCTCGACGGTCATGAACCTAGAAGCACTAAGGGCATGGCAGAGCATAGGAGTAGATGATGTGTTGGCCAGCGTAGAACTAGCACCTAAAGAAATGACGTCGCTTACTGAAAAGGGTGCTCGGGCGATGGTTTACGGGCAGCTTCCGGCGATGTATACGCGAACTTGCCCAAAAAAGGCCAAGGGCATGAGTTGTAGGGAATGCTCTGGTGCTTTTACAGTGGAGGCCAAAGAGGGGCAAAAGTTGCAAGTGCACTGCGATGGCGACTTGCTCGTATATTGGACCCGGTTGCCGATTTATCGAGATGGGGACTGGCCTTATAAAATGGCCACTTTTGTAGATGAGTCTGCAAAGCAGACTAAGCGAATATTTGCTGCATTAATCAATGGAGAACCTTTAGAAATCGACGCGCTAGAAGCATACCAAAGGCCGGTTAACTAATGGTGTTGCCTTTTGGCAACCTTTTGGCAACTTTTTGGCACTGAGAACAAGGAGTAAGGCATGAACGAAAAGAGCCTACGGGTCTTAGAATATGTAAAGATAAAGGAGATGCTAGAGGGATATTGCGTTTCCGAAGCCGCTAAGGAGTGGGCGAGAAACCTACTTCCTGGGCACGATAAATCGATGGTGATGCACTGGCAGGCAGAAACCACAGAAGCACAGCGGGTGATGCTCAAGTCCGGGCAGGTGCACATTGGGAAGATCATGAATATTGAGCCTTCTCTCAAAATGGCAGAGATTGGATCGACGCTTTATAACAGAGCGCTACTAGATATTGGAGATACTATAAGAACCGCGCGATTGCTCAAAGGCTTTGTCGAAAGACAACCTGACGATGCCTTGGCCCTTCCTATTTTGACCTCTCATATTGTGTACATCGGAAGCTTTAAAGAGCTAGAAAGCGTAATCGAGCGCTGTATTTTAAACGACACAGACATTTCTGACGACGCATCGCCAAAGCTTCGCAGCATCAGACGATCTATTGAATCCAAACATCAACAGATTCGCTCTAAGCTCGATAAAATCATAAGTTCCGATAGCATGCAGCGCTATCTACAAGATGCACTGGTCACCATTCGCCAAGACCGCTTTGTGATTCCCGTTAAGGCGGAGCACAAGACGCACATTAAGGGCCTTATACACGATCAAAGCGCCAGTGGGGCGACCTTCTACATTGAGCCCATAGAAATTGTTGAACTCAACAACCAGCTAAAAGAACTCGACATCGAAGAGCGACGCGAAATAGAGCGCATTCTCAAGGAAATTACAGGTCAAGTGGCGCACGTGGTAGATGGCCTGCGCGCGACTTATCATGCGCTAATCGCCCTAGATTGCATCTTCGCAAAAGGCAAACTGTCCCTAAAAATGAAGGGTTCAGAGCCTGAAATTAACGCACATATGGCCATACGTATAAGAAAGGGAAGACACCCGCTTATCGCACCAGATGTGGTTGTACCTACTGATTTTCACATGGGTGAGCACTTTAAGTCGCTTTTAATCACTGGCCCCAATACCGGTGGCAAGACGGTCACATTAAAAACAGTAGGTCTCTTTGCCCTAATGTGTCAGAGTGGCCTGCACTTACCTGCAGAGGAGGGGACGCGTTTTCCAATCTTCAGCGCGGTTTACGCTGATATTGGCGACGAACAATCAATAGAGCAGAGCTTATCGACATTCTCGTCGCATATGCGCAATATCGTCGATATTTTAGATCATATCGATGCGCATACTTTAGTGCTGTTCGACGAACTTGGCGCTGGAACAGATCCCACCGAAGGTGCGGCTTTGGCGATGGCCATTTTGAATGATGTATTAAAGCGCGGTGCTTTGAGTGTGGCGACGACGCATTACTCCGAGTTAAAACAGTTCGCCCTTGTAAATGACGGTTTCGAAAATGCATCTGTGGAGTTCAATGTAGAGACCTTATCGCCTACATACAAGCTCCTTATTGGCGTGCCTGGCAAATCCAACGCCTACGAAATCAGTCGAAAACTGGGACTTTCAAATCCCATCATCGAAAGTGCGAAGCGTTTTGTAGACACGGAGAGCATTGCCTTCGAAGACATACTAAATAGCATTGAAACCAACCGCAAAGAAACAGAATTGTTGCGCCTTGAGGCCGAGCAGTATCATCGAGATGCACAAACGCTAAAGCGCCGAGTGAGTCAAGAAGAAGACAAACTGCGCGAGCAACGAGAAAAAATTATGGAAAAGGCAAAGCACGAGGCTAGAGAGCTTTTAAAGCGAGCCAAAGAAGAAGCGGATTTGCTCGTCAAAGAGCTTAGGGAGATGCGGGTTACATCCGATGTCGATAATAAAAGACTAGAGGCGATTCGCAGAGACCTAAAAGACAAGACCCATGCCCTTCAGGAGCAAGTAAACAAAGAGGCCATGTCTGGCGGTGAAGTACCCAACCCCCTAAAGTTGGGTATGGAGGTGCTCGTGACCACACTGGGACAACCTGGATCGGTTGTGTCTTTACCCGACGATAAGCAAATGGTTCAGGTTCAGGTAGGTATAATGCGCCTAAGTGTGCCTCTGAACGCACTTCGCATCTATGTTTCTCCAGAAAAACCTAAACCAACTAAGTTTTCTCCTGCCCGTAGTAAGGGTGGCAAGGGCAGCTCAGATGGACCACATGCCATTGCCGCGCGCAGTGAGATCGATCTGAGGGGTCAAAATCTCGAAGAAGCAATAATCGCTCTAGATCAATACTTGGATCATGCAGTGCGCTCGAGTTTACAGCAAGTGTGTGTAATCCACGGCATGGGTACAGGTGTACTCAAAAAAGGACTTACTGACTTTATGCGCCGTCATGGACATGTTAAACAACAACGACCAGGCGAGTATGGTGAAGGTGGCGCAGGGGTAACGATAGTCACCTTCAACAACGACCAGGCGAGTATGGTGAAGGTGGCGCAGGGGTAACGATAGTCACCT
>CALFXQ010000179.1 GCA_937958285.1 uncultured Fusibacter sp.
TGGCAGTTGTGATACTTCGTCTACCAAGGCAAACTTGCGCACTTCTCTATTGTGTATCATCATCTGGTTAATGCGCATCGAGAGGCCTTCAATCACCCCGTGCATCAGTGCTTTTCCATCTGTGGCTTCTTGGTCTTTCATAATTTCGTCGTAAAACAGCGTATAGTAATCTGCTACCGATTTAATCGGTTGATTATAGCGCATCGCCCGTGCATGAAGAAAAGCCTCAGTCGTTTTAAACTGTGCCGAGACCACGCCATAAGCCGTAAAGGCTCTTGAGAGAATGTCATCTACAAGGCTATTGGCGACTTCTACTTCCACTTCTTTTAAAACCACTAAAAAGCCATTGCCCTCGTGACGATAACAGGTAAATTCATGATTGAGAAGTGCAGATAAGCTTTCTGCCACAGACTTTATCAATCGATCGCCCACGCTATAACCATAAATCTCATTAATCTGGCGGATGGGCTTGCACTTCAGAAGAAGCAATGTGCCAAATTGTCCATAAATTGTATTGTAGTCATCTGAAAAAAAACGAATAAAATTCGGTAGTTTAGTCAATTCATCTATGTTGTTAGCGCTAATAAGCATACGTGCCTCCCTGATAGCTCTACTATATCAGGTAAAAAGAATGGCGACTAAAAATTCATACTTAATTCATGAAAATCTTGGCAAACCCTAGGCTAACCCTAGGCTAACCCTAGGCTAACCATTTTATACGCTTAAAGATTAATACAAGTATAACGCTCAATATACCGCTTCCCACGATAAACAGTGGAATACCGCTTGGCGCATCTAACATGGCAAAGTGTTTAAAATTCATTCCAAAAAAACCCGCTAAAAAGTTGAGGGGAATAAACACTGCCGAAAATACTGTCAAGGTCGTCATAATGCGATTCATGCGATTGCTGGCCTCTGTTGCATGCATCTCAAATAAATTGGCGATTATATCCCTGTAGTGCTCATGCTGTTCGATTACATGGTTTAAATGGTCATCTACATCGTGAAGATATGTAATGGTCTCGCTTGAGAATGCAGGGTTATTTACATTGATACACATAGCAAAGATGTCTTTTAGCGGATATGAGGCGCGTTTGATTTTTAGTAGACTCTTTCTTAGAATATAGAGTCCTTCTAAATCCAAGCGTTTTGTATCTAAGAGCGCCGTTTCAAAGCCATCTAGTAAATCCGCCATATCTGCCATAAGGGCCAATTGGTGATCGACAATCGCGTCCATCATTAAATACGCCCAATAATCCACGCCCCTACTTAATATGTGCCCACCTTTTGAAAAGGCATCTCGTATAGAGGCAAACACATCTTCAGGATTCTCCTGAAAAGTAACGATTAAGTTGTCTTTAATAATCATGCTAATGTGTTCCTGTTGAATCTCAAGACTATCGACACGGCGTTTTTTTCGCGTTACGAAGCCTTGCTTCATCAGCATCTTCATGGTCATGAAAACATACTTTTGCCCTTCTTCGTACTTACTGCGTTGCTGAACGTTCAAAATATCCTCCACAAACAGTGGATCCATTTGTAGCGCTTTCCCTATCTCTGCAATCGCCTCAATGTCATTTAATCCGACAATGTTAACCCAGGCCCTATTTGGTGAGCGGGCCAGTATTTTTAGCGCTTTATTAAGTTGACTTCTATCAAAGTTCTGTATGTCCAAATCGCCATCTTTGCTTGCATATACTTCAATCGACAGCGGTTCATTGACGTAATCTCCAGTATATACCAAAGACTCTGGCGATAGCGTTAGCTTCTTGTATGCCATACTTACCTCCTACAACCCTTCTTTTATCTACTCTATCATACCACAAAACGCAGTATTGGGGGCGTGTTCCGTGGTTCGGCGAACCACGCCTTGGATCGCTTGCAATGCCTGTAAAGTTGCGCCAAACATGCCCAGGGGTGTCCCCGCTGACACGTTTAATGGCATCACAGACACGCGTGCCATGCCACGCGCACGTGGCATGCAACTAGCGCGTGGCATGCAACACGCGGGCGGCTATATCGTGCCAGTGGGGACACCCTCACCCCAAAACAAGGCGCAACCATAATAACATTGCAGGCGTTCCAAGGCCTGGCACGTTTGGTGAAGCCATCGCAAAACGTGCCAGGGAACACGCCCCCGACTTAATAAACATATTACTAAAATTAATAAATGCACCCTCACTGATAAGCTAGACAGAAAGATAAGATTTTAGTATAGTTCAGTTATAAATCTTATCTTCGTGCATTTGGTTAAGGAGGCTTCATCCATGGCAACGCTACATCTTTCAACACTCGCCCCCCCTGCTGCACTAGGCATTATCGGTGGCGGTCAGCTTGGTAGCATGTTGGCAACGGTCGCCCTTCAATGGGGATATCGGGTCATTGTGCTCGACCCAAACCCACAAGCACCCGCTGGAAGAATCGCAAGCCAGCACTTTTGTAACGCTTATATGGATTTTGATGCCGTCGATGCCTTTATTGCCCAATGCGATCGCATTACTTACGAGTTCGAGCACCTACCCATCGATTTGATTAACCACTTAAAAGCCGTTAAGGCGCCGCTGGTTCCCTCACTCGAGACCCTCGAAGTCATTCAAGATAAATACAGACAAAAGCAGCACCTCAAAGCACACGGTCTCCCCGTTGCCCCAGACTGCGAAATACATGGACTCGAATCATTAAAGGACTTTCTCGCCATACATCAGCAGTGTATACTAAAGTGTAAATACGGTGGCTACGACGGCAAGGGAACCTTTTTTATTCGAAAAGAAGACCAAGTCAAAGATGGCCTCGCTTTCTATGGCGATGTACCCGTATATGCCGAAGCTATTGTAAATTTTGAAAAAGAGCTCTCTGTGATGGTTGTAAAAAGTGGCGACGTGGTGCTGACCTATCAGGTGGCAGAAAACGTCCACGACCAAGGCATTCTCATCGAAACCACCGTGCCTGCTGTCATCGACCTGGCCGTACAAGAAAAGGCAATGGCCATTGCACATCAAGCCATTGCCACCTTTAATACCGACGGTCTCTTCTGCGTTGAACTCTTTTTGAGCAATGCAAATGAACTCGTGATCAACGAAATTGCACCACGCGCCCACAATTCCGGCCATTATACCATCGAAGCGTGCAGTGTGTCACAGTATGAGTCATGGCTTCGCATCCTCGCTGGATTACCCTTAATCGAACCCATACAAACTTTTAACGCCGCAATGTTAAACGTGCTTGGACCTATTGGCGTAACTGGCGCCTATCGCATTTGTGGTGTCGACGCCTTTGCCCAAATCCCACAAGCCAAGCTCCATATGTATGGGAAAACCACGTCTGAGCCCAGAAGAAAAATTGGCCATGTCACGGCGCTGGGCACGACCAACAGCCAAGCACTAGCGCGTGCTAAAGCGGCACTTCAAGCCATTACAATAGAATCCGCTCAAAAGTAAACCAACAATGTAAACCAACAACGATAACCAAATCTCTATAGCCTGAGAAAGGACAAACATATGAGCGTGGAAGCAAAACAAGAGAAACCTTTAGTGGGCATTATTATGGGAAGCCAATCCGATCTAAAGGTCATGGGCGAAGCGGCTAAAGTACTTGAACACTTTCGAATTCCCTACGAGATTAAAGTCGTCTCGGCACATAGAACACCAAAGAGGCTATTTAGCTATGGCGAAGAAGCGAAAGACCGCGGTCTAAAGGTAATTATTGCAGGGGCAGGTGGGGCAGCCCATTTGCCCGGTATGATGGCCTCCATTACGCCACTGCCCGTCATTGGCGTTCCAGTAAAACTAAAAGCGCTAGAAGGTATGGACTCACTCCTCTCCATTGTTCAAATGCCAGGTGGCATACCCGTTGCCACAGTGGGTATCGACAATGCTAAAAATGCTGGCCTATTAGCCGTCAGAATGCTCGCTGCATTCGATGAAGAACTCTCAGCTGCGCTTGTAGCTTATCAAAATAGCATTTCGGAAGCTGTCATCTACGACCTCGAGTCACATCTAGATATCTAGTTGCAAAAAATATAAAAAATGCGCTTAAGACTCTCAAAATCCTTTGAGGCCTAAGCGCATTCAGTTTATAGAGGCAAAGTGA
>CALFXQ010000180.1 GCA_937958285.1 uncultured Fusibacter sp.
CCACTGCTTCGCTTGATGTACTTGTGGACATACACTTGATAAAAGATGCCAAAAGTCCGCTTTATGGGACATAAACACAAGGTGACACAGTTCGTGCAATATCACATAGTCAATCACCCAATCAGGTGCAGCATATAAACGCCGATTGAGCATGATATGCCCCTTGCTACTGCAACTGCCCCACCTTGTGGTTGCCTGGGAAAATCTGAGTGTTGGCACCTTACCTTGAGTGATTTGAGGTACTTGTTGGCAATTGATTTCAAAGCGTTTGTTAAGATATACTTCTCCTACAGCCCAAAATAGGCTCTGGATTACAAGGGCTTTAGCCGATTCATCCCAGTGCTCTGGAAGAGGCACATGAACGGGATGCCCAAGTACCCATACACCTGCACTGTCTGCTAGCTGTTGAGATTTTACATGTGCTTCTCGGGCCTTAACTTTTCCCAATTGAAGGATGATCCAGGGTTCTTTTGATGAAATAGCTTGTTCCCAATTTTTTGTAGGGTAGTTATTAGGCCAATGTAGCGCCACAGTATTCGCATTTAAGAGCTTAATGCCAATAGACTTACGCTTTCTCAGGGTGATTTGAAAACAAATCTCTGTTTGTATGCCATCAATCAAAAGCTTCTTATAAGCTGTAATCATCCCTTGCCTCTTTATTGTATTGTCAATTCGGGTTTTGACCAATGACCACTCATGACCAATAATGACATAAGTGCCCAAGTATCTTGAAAGTAGCCACTGTGCATGGGATCGTACTGAAGCCCATTGCCATCCCAATCATAGAAACGACTATCAAATCGATTTGCCAAATGATTCCATCCCATTGTTACATAGTCTTGATAGGCATCATTGTCACTCATACTCATGGCCGCATAAATAGCAGCATTTAATACAGGATTCTGCCATAGCCCTGAGGGATCAGCAGTCCCATTTAAATGGTGCATGGCAGGTGGATATGCTTCAAAATCTTCAGGAACCTCGAATTTATAGGTTTCGATTAAGTAATTGACAATCTTCAAGGCCGCGTTTATACCTCTTTGATCTTTGTAGTGATAATAATCCATAGCCATTCTAAATGGGTAACGCGCGCTGTTCATATAGAATAAGTCTGATTGCCATTCCTTAGATATCGTCTCACTCGCGGGCAATAATGTGTCTAGGCCATTTACCTTGCTAAAGTAGGCAAAGTCTGGTACAAAGCCTGTTTTTGTATCTGCAAGCTGGGAAACATGCGCGTAATTGGCTTCGATTAGCGCTTGTGCGCGAGGGTCTTTTGTATCGTTGAAATACGTGCGAATTTGACCATTCATCCAGTCGCAAGGGCGCGTTATCGCCTCGTTGCGATACTGATCTCCATCGAGATAGCTTATTCTATAATCGCCGCTAGGTAAGAAGCGCATAGCCCGATTTGGTTGATCGGATAAATAGCCATAGGTATCGACAACTTCTGTCATAATTGCATCAAATCGAGTCCGTGCTAAATTCAAGTAACCTGTTGCTCTCTCTTTATCGCCTTTAAAATTGGCTGCCGCAAGATAAAGTGCATAGGCAATGTCTAATTCTCCATCTGTGGCAGAACCACCTGAATTTCTAACATCATTTGTCTCGCCAACAATCACTGACTCTTTGATTGTGGTGCCTTCTAAGTAAAGTGGATCATATTGAACGCCATTTTCTCGCCACTGCGCTTGTACATCACTAGGTAGGCCCTGAAAGTAGGATGTTCCAAACCAATCTTTCCCTTTTTTTGCTGGTATAGCCCATGTGGTCATGGATTCGCACCAGCCATTTCCCGTTCTGTTAAATCGCTCTTGGTTGTAATTTGCATAGTACAAACTAACCCTTAAAAGTTGATCAAACAACGTCCAATCGCCAAACTGTGCGGCGATCATCATGCCATAACCCATGGCCTCATCTGTCGACACGCAATAGTCCCCTGGAAGCTCACTGGCTGTGCCATTTGGAACCATTACCACAACAGCGCCCTCTTGCTTGCCAATACGCTCCCATGGCAATGCAAAGGCTTCTGGTATTTGAAAATTTTGAACGTAACCAGGTGTGTCGAGCAAGTTTCCATCGGCATCGTAGTGATTGCCATTGCGCCATTTGTGATACTGACTCAATAGCTGTTCTTCAATGGCATCCCGAGGAATTTCAGGCATCACTAACCCTTGCTCACGAAATGGCACTAATGATAGGACTGGTTCGGTTTCGGAATTTATTAGCTTCTGTGCTGGTTGACAACCAACCAAACACCCTGTTCCAAGTGTACAAATGAGCGAAAAAATAACAAGGCGCCGAAAATGCTTTATAACCTTCATTGCTTCCCCCTTTAACATAAGTTATAGCGCTTTAACTTTTGCTATTATAACATATATTAGAGGCCAGGCG
>CALFXQ010000181.1 GCA_937958285.1 uncultured Fusibacter sp.
TTAAAGCTATTTATCAGTTCTGCTGCCCGATGCAGATTGGTTTGTAGAACTGAAAAATACTCTTTGATTTCATTTGTTTGTGTTTCAAAGTCCGACTTTGTGAGTTTTCCTTCAAGGAGTTGATCCGATGTCTCCTGGTGCAACTTTTCAAGATATGAACTCATGGTGATTGCCAATCCCAATGGCGTATTGACTTCATGTGTCACTCCAGACACTAGCCCGCCAAGAGTAGCGAGCTTTTCGTGCTCAACATATGCCCTTTGTATCACTTCAGCCTTTTCAAGTGCTGCCACTGTTTCATTAAACCCCTGGGCCAACTGTACAAGCTCGCGACTTCCAGAAAGAGCAACTCTTGTTTGAAAATCGCCTTCTCGTACATGTGTATGGGCTATTACAAGTCTTTGTACCTGGGGTAAAACCACTCTCCCAATCACGAGTACAATGGCAAGGCCCAGTATGACTGTGTACAGCAATGAATTAATAATCCTCAATATGAACTCTCGATGGAATACCCCTATGTGTTCCTTCTCTGGAAGTACTACGCCTATAATCAATTCTAATCCATTGTCGTCTACATAGTCTAAGTGCCTAAATCGGTAATTCTCACCTTCTACGGTAACGCGACGGGTAATTGAAGCATGGAGTCTCATTTTGACTATTTTACTTACCGCTTGCAGCCGTTTATCAGGAAAACTTGCAAGGGTATAACGCTCTTTTTCTATGGTGTTGTCATTATAAGCACCTTCTGATAAGTTGGTCGCCACCAACTCACCATCCGGTTCAACAACAAAAAAAATCTCTCCTGAATTAAGCGCAATCCCCTCTAAAAATTGATTGATGCGATTGAGTGCCAGGTCAGCTGTAATAACGCCAAGAAGCTTCGACTGGCCATTTTTAAAGACAGGTTTACTTATCCCGATGCCCAAAGCATTTTGATTGATGTATTTATATACGGGATACCATGTTGGCGATTGATTCTCAATTGCCGATTTATACCAACCTCTTTTTGTGGCATCGTAAACATCGCCAATTTCGACAGGTGGATTTATTGCCAGATTGTCTTTCACCTCAAAACGACTGAATTTGTAATCGGTTGAATCATTCGCCTGATAGAGATTCACCTCACCCGAGCTGACGAATCTACCCGCTCCAATATAACTACCATCTGGAAAACCCATTGAAATGTAGGTCATATAGGGATTGGATCTTATCTGCGCTAAAAATTGTGCGCCTAATTTTTTTTGGTCTGCTATATCGAGTACACCTGATTCAATGAGGTCTTCATTGGTATTGAGAATGTGAGTCGCATCAGAAAAAAAGTCAGTCAATTGACTATGAATTGATTTTGCCACTAGTTGGGCTTGTTTATCAAAAAAATCTGCTGTTAATTTATTGGTTGATTGATAAGAAATCCAAGCAGAAATCACGAGAGTAAAAAGTGAAAGCCCCAGCATTGGAATAATTAGAGCAGTCCGCAGTGACACTTTGTTTATCCAAACCTTTAAGAGGTTTACTACATTCTGGATCATAAACACCATCCCATTTGCAGAAGTCGTCATAACACATATTCTCAATCATAACATAAATAATTTACCCACTTCTAGTACTAAGAATCATATATTGTTACTGTAAGAGACCGGGTCTAATAACGGGTCTCTTATAGTAACATATAGAGAC